>NZ_JABULD010000235.1:0-19577 GCF_014060985.1 Pseudomonas sp. MD195_PC81_125 | reverse complement strand
ACCTGCATTTCGCCAGCCAACCCGCTGCTGATGATCCAGCGCAATTGCGCAATGACGAACCGATCGGGTTGCTCGGCATTGAATTGCATACCCGCCGCCGCAATCGCCTCAACGGTCATGTCGCCAATCTCACCGAGCAGGGTTTCGAGGTGAGCGTGGATCAGGCTTTCGGCAACTGTCCGCAATACATTCAACTGCGTCAGTTCCAGCGCGTGCCGCTGAGCGATCCGCAGACGCGGCCAGCGCAGCACGGCAACGGTCTTGATGACGCGGCCCGGGCGATGATCGAAGGCGCCGACACCTTCTTTGTCGCCAGTTACGTCGATGCCGACGGACAACCTGCGGTGGATGTTTCCCATCGCGGCGGGCAGGCCGGGTTTGTCCGGGTCGAAGGTCATCGCCTGACCATCCCGGATTTTGCCGGCAACCTGCACTTCAACACGCTCGGCAACCTGCTGCTCAATCCCAAGGCCGGCCTGCTGTTCATCGACTTTTCCACAGGCGATGTGCTGCAACTGAGCGGGCGGACCGAAATCATCCTTGAAGGGCCGCAGATTGAAGCGTTCCAGGGCGCCGAGCGTCTGTGGACATTCGAGGTCGAGAAACTCGTGCGGCGTCCGGCGGCACTGGCCCTGCGCTGGCGCTTCGACGGCATGTCGCCCACCAGCCTGTTGACCGGCACCTGGGCCCAGGCGGACGCACGTCTGCAGGCCAAGGCTCTCGGTGACCGCTGGCGGCCGCTGCGGGTAACCCGTATCGAAAGGGAGAGCCAGCACATCCGCTCGATCTATCTGCAACCGGACGACGGTGCAGGGATGCCAGTGTTTCAGGCCGGCCAGCATCTGCCGCTGCGCTTCACTCTGAACGGGGAAACGCATATCCGCACCTACAGCCTGTCGAGTGCGCCATCGGATGATTTCCTGCGCATCAGTGTGAAACGCGAGGGCTTGATCTCAGGCCATTTGCACCAGCAGATCCGGGTCGGCGATGTTCTTGAGGCACGGGCGCCACAGGGGCACTTCACGGTGGCGCCGCTGGAACAACGGCCGCTGGTGCTGCTGGCGGCGGGGGTTGGCATTACGCCGTTGCTGTCGATGCTGCGCGAGGTGGTGTATCAAGGTCTGCGCACTCGGCGGATTCGGCCGACGTGGTTGCTGCAGAGTTCGCGCAGCCTGGCCGATCAGCCGTTTCGCCAGGAACTTGATCGCTTGCTGGAAAGTGCTGGCGACGCGGTACGGGTGATTCGCCTGCTCAGTCAGCCGGAAGCCGATGCGCACGAGGGCGAGGATTTCGACCGCCATGGGCGCATTGATGGGGCACTGCTGCGTGATCTGCTGGAGGTCGAGGATTACGACCAGATCGATTTTGCTGTCTGTGGTCCCGGCGCTTTTACCCAAAGTGTCTACGACAGTCTGCGTGAGCTGGACATACGCGACGCGCGGATCCATGCCGAAACCTTCGGCCCGTCGACGCTCAAGCGCCAGCCGGACCCGGATGCGGTGGTCATCGAGCAACCACCGGCCGCCATCACGTCCGTACCGGTGATGTTCGAACGTTCTGCCAAGGAGGCGCGCTGGCAGCCGGACGGCGGCAGTCTGCTGGAGCTCGCAGAAAGCCGTGGCCTGCGCCCCGAGTTCAGTTGCCGTGGCGGTTCGTGCGGCACCTGCAAGACGCGCCTGGTCAGTGGCGCGGTGAATTATCCACAGCCCCCGGCGGACATGCCGGAAGCGGGGCAGGTGCTGATTTGCTGCGCGGTGCCAGCGCAGAGCGAGCAGTTGCTGGTGCTGGATCTGTAACGCAACTCCCCCTGTAGGAGCTGCCGCAGGCTACGATCTTTTGATCTTGCTGTTAAACCTTGAACTGATTGATCAACCGCCGCTGCTGCTCCGCCAGTTTGGTCAGGCCGGCACTCGCCGAACTCGACTCATCCGCACCGCCCGCCACCTCATTCGCTACCTGACCGATATTGATCACGTTGCGGTTGATGTCATCCGCCACGGCGCTTTGCTCTTCAGCGGCACTGGCGATCTGCGTGTTCATGTCATTGATCACCGACACCGCCTGAGTAATCGTCTCCAGCGCTTCAGCCGCTTTCGCCGCGTGCTGCACGCTTTCGTCGGTGCGGTTCTGGCTGTCCTCCATGACCCGCACCACGTCGCGGGTGCCCTGTTGCAGTTGCTGGATCATGCTCTGGATTTCTTCGGTGGCCTTCTGGGTCTTCTGCGCCAGATTGCGCACCTCGTCCGCCACCACGGCAAAGCCGCGCCCCTGTTCGCCGGCACGCGCCGCTTCGATCGCGGCGTTCAGCGCCAGCAGGTTGGTCTGCTCGGCGATCCCGCGTATGGCAGTCAGGATCGCGTTGATGTTTTCACTGTCCTTGGCCAGGGTCTGCACCACGCCCACGGCTTTGCCGATTTCCAGCGCCAGCGCACCAATCGAATTCGAGGTATCACGGACGATCTGCATGCCTTGGCCTGCAGCCTGATCCGCATGGCTGGCGGCTTGCGCCGCCTGGGTGGCGTTGCGCGCCACGTCTTGCGCAGTGGCGGTCATTTCCTGCACGGCCGTGGCGACCTGATCGATCTCGGCCATTTGTTTCTGAATGCCGATGTTGGTGCGAATGGCGATGTCGGCCGTGTGTTCGGAGGAATCGCTGACGCTCTGCACCGACGTCACCACCTGCGTGATCATCGCCTGCAATTTGGCGAGGAAGGTGTTGAAGCCTTTGGCAATCGAGCCGAGTTCATCGCTTCGATCACTGCTCAAGCGACGGGTCAGATCGCCTTCACCTTTGGCAATGTCGTCGAGCATGGCGACCATCTGCTTCAGGGGGCGGGCGATGCCGTGGCCCACCAGCCAGATCACCAGCAGGCCGATGCCGGCGATGATCAGACCGACCATGGCCATGCCGAAGGTATCGGATTTGCGCTGGGCCTCGAGATCGGCCTGAAGTTTCTGCAGGTCGGCCATTACCGCGTTCAACGGCAGTTGCAGCATCAGGGTCCAGTGCGCGTCGGTCTGGCCGATGCCGAATGGCAGGTACAACTCGATGCGGCCCTTGTCCTTGTTGACGGAGTAGGTGACTTCGCCGCGTTTGAGATTGGCCATGTTGGCAATCTGTTCGGCGTCGAGAATGTCGCTGATCTTTTCACCGAATTTGCTCGGGTCCTGGGTGTAGGCCACGATCCGGCCGTTGCCGCCGATCAGGGCCATTTGCCCGGCACCGCTGTACAGCTTCTGGTTGGCGGCGAGAAGCATGTCCTGAATGAAGTTCACTGACAGGTCGGCGCCGACGATGCCCTGGAATGCGCCGTTGAGCATGATCGGTTCAATGAACGAGGCGAGCATGACGACTTTGTCGCCGACTTTGTACGGCGCCGGATCGATCACGCAGGGTTTTCTGGTTTCCTTGGAGCAGAGGTAATACTCACTGGCGCGCACCCCGGTGGACAGGGTTTTCTGATCGTCGACATCGGCCAGTTTGTCCACGCCCAGACTGCCGTCGGTATTGCGGAACCACCACGGCAGGAAACGTCCATTGGCGGGATCGATACCGGTCACGGCGCTGCCGACGTAGGCCGCGTCATTGTGGTCCAGTGCGTTCTTTTCCCAGCCGATGTAGGTGCCGAGAATTTTCGGGTTCTGCTCGACGTTTTCCTTGATCAGGCTGATCAATTGCTCGCGGCTGATGTTCAGTCGCGGCTGGCCGTCGGCGCCCGGTGTGCCGAGCAGCGTGTTGACCCGCACCAGTCCGCCGGCGATCAGCAGCGGCGCTTCGAGTTCGCGCTGGATCTGGCTGACCTGGGTCTGCGCCAGCGAGGTCAGGCGCTGTTCGATGACTTGTTCGAATTGCGCCTGGGTGCGCTGTTGCACCATGTCTTGAGTGCGGGCGCCGGAAAACAGCGCGTACAGCACCAGCGCGGCGACCACGCTGAGGACGATGGCGCCGGCCAGGGCGGCGACGGAAAACTGGATCGACTTGAACTTCATGGGAGCTCCGCACGCGAGAGGACGTCTGCGCTGTTGTATCGGCAGCAGGCATGGCGCCATGAGTGTTGAGCGGAACAAAGGGCGGAGGATGTCGCAAATGGATCGGTGCGCGACGCAGCGGCAGCAGACTTGCCGGTTGCTGTGAATTTTTTACGACAACAACGGTGGGAAACTTCCGAAAGACGCTGCAACACGTCTGTTGTATCTGGCGCCGATACAATTCACCCCCTAGGATACGCGGCAGGTTTTCAGGGAGCTTTTGAATGAACAAGACATTGGTTGTAAGTGCACTGAGCGCAGCGTTGTTGCTGGCCGGTTGTCAGTCGGTCAACACCACCAGCGGCGGAGCCGTGGGCGTGGAGCGCAAGCAGTACATGTTCAGCATGCTGTCCTCGCAAGAGGTCGACCAGATGTATGCCCAGTCCTATCAGAAGACCGTCGGCGAGGCGTCGAGCAAAGGCGTGCTGGACAAGACCAGCCCGGAGGCCAAGCGGGTTCAGGCAATTGCCAACCGGCTGATCGCTCAGGCGCCGAATTTCCGCCCGGATGCCGCGCAGTGGCAATGGGAAGTCAACCTGATCAAGAGCGATGAGCTCAACGCCAACTGCGGGCCTGGCGGCAAGATCATTTTCTACACCGGACTGATCGACAGCCTGAAGCTGACCGACGATGAAATCGCCGCAGTCATGGGCCACGAAATCGCCCACGCCCTGCGCGAGCACGGTCGTGAAGCGATGTCCAAGGCTTATGGGATCGAGATGGCCAAGCAGGGCGCCGGCGCGTTGTTCGGTCTGGGCCAGGACAGCCTGGCGCTGGCCGACACCGTGGCCAACTACGGCATGACCTTGCCCAACAGTCGCGCCAATGAAAACGAAGCCGATCTGATTGGCCTCGAACTGGCCGCGCGCGCCGGCTACAACCCGAATGCCGCGATCACCTTGTGGAACAAGATGAGCAAGGCCTCGGAAGGCGCACCACCGGAATTCATGAGCACTCACCCGGCCTCGTCCAGCCGGATCGCCTCGTTGCAGGCGGCGATTCCGAAGGTGATGCCGTTGTACGAGAAAGCCCCGAAGTCCTGATAGGCATTCCGGGCAAGTCGAACCTGCTGCTGTAGTGAGGGGATTCATCCCCGATGGGCTGCGAAGCAGCCCCAAAACCTATGACTGCGGTGTACCAGGTACACCGAGGTGGTCAGCTTTGGGGCGCTTCGCAGCCCATCGGGGATAAATCCCCTCACCACAGATTTTGTGGGGTTCAGTGGATAGGGTTAAATCCAGCCACTGCTCTGCATCGCCTTGTACACCGCAACAATCGCCAGAATGAAGAACGCCGAAGCCGCCAGGCGACGGATCAACGTCAGTGGCAATTTCTCCGCAGCAAAGTTACCCGCCAAGACCACCGGCACGTTGGCAATCAGCATGCCTGCCGTGGTGCCGATAATCACCAGCCACAGCTCAGGGTATTGCGCCGCCAGCATCACAGTGGCGATCTGCGTCTTGTCACCGATTTCCGCGAGGAAGAACGCGATCAACGTGGTCAGGAAGGGCCCGAACTTACGCGCGGTGCTGGCTTCATCGTCATCCATCTTGTCCGGGACCAGCGTCCACAGTGCAGTGGCGGCGAAGCTCGCGGCAAGAATCCAGTGCAACACCGAGTCGGAGAAGAAGCTGCCGAACCAGGCGCCTACCGCACCGGCTGCTGCGTGGTTGGCCAGGGTCGCGGCGATGATACCGGCAATGATCGGCCAGGGTTTGCGAAAGCGAGCGGCGAGAATCAGCGCGAGCAGTTGCGTCTTGTCGCCGATTTCGGCCAAGGCAACGATTGCGGTGGGAACGAGTAACGAGTCCAGCATCAGGATTTTCCTAAGGGGCGGGTCGACACGGCTATGACACGTACAGCCTTCCCCGCCCCGGGTAAGGTGTGCGTGTCATAGGTCTTGTCAAACCCTGCGATCCGTCTGGTGCGGACGCTGGGGTCGCATACGCCATGATCTGAGGATCAAGTATGTTGACGTATGCCGGACGAGCTTGGCGCTCGTGGGAGACTACTCCCCTAGGACGGAGCGGATTCTGCCTAGGCAGAATCCATTCGGCAAGTGCTAATTTTCAGCCGCGCTTGGCCCGGTAAATCCGGAAACCATTGCCTTCGGCCTTGATCGCGCACACGCCCAGGTGCTCTTCGATCAATGGCTGATACTTCAGGAAGCTGTTCGCAACCAAGCGCAGTTCGCCGCCGTTTTTCAGATGTTTGGCTGCTTTTCGCAGCAAATTCTCAGTAGCGAAATAATCCGTATGCACCCCGACATGGAACGGCGGGTTGCTCAGAATCGCGTTCAAACCCATGGGTGCAGCATCGATGCCGTCACCGGTCAGCACTTCGGCTTCCAGACCGTTGGCCGCCAAAGTCAGACGACTGCTGGCGGCAGCGAAGGCATCGACGTCGAGCAGGGTCACCTGATTGTGCGGATAACGCCGTTTGACCGCCGCGCCCAAAACCCCGGCGCCACAACCGAAATCCAGCAGATGACCGCTCGGCAGTTTGTCCAGATGCTCCAGCAGCAGGGCGCTGCCACGATCCAGCCGGCCATGACTGAATACACCGGGCAGGCTGATGACTTTAAGCGGGCCTTCGGCCAGTGGCAGCTCGTAAGTCTGCGCCAGGCTTTCCAGCGATTTGGCTTCCGGCGCATTGGCCACGGTCACTTGCCACAGTTGGCAATGGCGCGCGCTGTCGAGTTTGCGCGGCTTGCCGAACGGGTTGAGCTGCTTGGAAGCACCCTCGATTCCGCTGCGTTTTTCCCCGACCAGAAACACTTCGCGCCCGGGCAGACGTGCGGCCACCGCGTTGAGGATGTAGTCGGTCAGGTCCTTGGACTTGGGCAAAAACACCACCGCGCTGTCGAACGCGCGCTCCGGCACGTTTACGCCGAAATGGCTGCGGCCTTCGAAACGAGCATCAAGTGCGGCTTGATCGCCGGCGTGCCAGCACCAGCCGAACGCATTCGGCAAACGCCCGAGCAAATCGTCGGCGGGCAAACCGGCCAGTAACAGCGAACCCTGGAATAACTCGGCCTGACGAAGCAGTACTTCACTGCGCGGATCCATAACTGCTCCTTGGAAAAAAAAGTGCCGCAGTTTATCAACTGACGACCCGCAGCGCTGTACCGCTGAAGAACGCCTGGGCGTTTTCGGTCAATTGGCCAACGATACGCTGCCGTGCTTCGCGACTGCCCCAGGCGTTGTGCGGAGTGACGATCAGCCGTGGAATATCGCCCGCCAGCAGCGGGTTGCCGTTGACCGGCGGTTCGACACTGAGCACATCGGTCGCCGCACCGCCGAGGTGACCGTTGCGCAGGGCATCGGCCAAGGCTTGCTCGTCGATCAAACCACCGCGAGCGGTGTTGACCACAAAGGCGCCGGGTTTCATCGCCGCCAGCTCGCGGGCGCCGATGACGTGTCGGGTGTGTTCATTAAGCGGGCAGTGCAACGTCAGGGCGTCGATCTGCGGCAGCAGTTCGTCCAGGGGCAGACGATCCGGGCGTGCCGGGCGGCCGGGAATCTGCCCGAGCAATACGCGCATGCCAAAGGCTTCGGCCAGCCTTGCGACCGCGCCGCCGAGCTCGCCATGACCGAGCAGACCGAGGGTTTTGCCCTCCAGTTCGACGATCGGGTAGTCCAGCAGGCAGAACTGTCTGGCTTGCTGCCAGCGACCGTCGCCAACGGCTTTTTGATAATCGGTCAGGCGGGTGGCGAGGTTGAGCAGCAACATGATCGTGTGTTGCGCCACCGACGGCGTGCCGTAACCCTGACAGTTGCACACGGTAATGCCGTGGGCGCGGGCCGCGTCCAGATCGACGTTGTTGGTGCCGGTGGCGGTGATCAGGATCAGTTGCAGATCGGGATTGGCGGCCATCGCGGCGGCGTCGATGCGGATCTTGTTGGTGATCGCCACGCAGGCACCGTGCAGGCGTTCGGCGACTTGTTCCGGTGCGACCTGGGCGAACAGTTGCAGGTCGCTGAAGCAGGTGCGCAAGGGGCTGAGGTCAAGATCGCCGAGATCCAGAGACGGGTGATCGAGGAATACGGCGCGGCGCGGGTTCGTCATCAACTGTACCTTTTGTGCTTGGAACGGAAGGCGTAATCTGCCGAGCCTACCAGATGAAACAATTGGTTACTCAGCCAGAGGCAGGCGCCTTCCCTGTGGCGAGGGAGCTTGCTCCCTCTGGGCTGCGAAGCAGACCCAGACCCATTCACCGTACTGTGTCAGGCACACCGGTGTTTCAGGTTACGGCTGCTGCGCAGCCGAGCGGGAGCAAGCTCCCTCGCCACAGGGTTTGAACCAGTTGATGAATTGTTTTTACTCATTAAAGAGGAGCCCCCATGTACTGGACCGAGTTCTTGACCGTTGCCCTGATCCACCTGCTGGCCGTGGCCAGCCCCGGACCGGACTTTGCCGTGGTGGTGCGCGAGAGCGTGACCCATGGTCGTCGCGCCGGCACCTGGACCGCGCTGGGTGTGGGCACGGCGATTTTCCTGCATGTGGGTTATTCGCTGCTGGGCATCGGCCTGATCGTGTCGCAGTCGATCGTGTTGTTCAACGCCTTGAAATGGGCCGCCGCCGCTTACCTGCTGTACATCGGCTTCAAAGCCTTGCGCGCGCAGCCGACGAAAATCGTTACCGATGACCTGCACAAGGAAGCTGGCGTGCGTACCGCGCGCGGCGCCTTCACTTCAGGCTTCGTCACCAATGGCCTGAACCCGAAAGCCACGCTGTTTTTCCTGTCGCTGTTCACTGTGGTGATCAACCCGCACACCCCGCTGGCGGTGCAGGCCGGGTACGGGGTTTACCTGGCGGTGGCGACTGCGACCTGGTTCTGTCTGGTGGCGATGCTGTTCAGCCAGCAACGCGTACGCGCCGGTTTCGCCCGCATGGGCCACTGGTTCGACCGCACCATGGGTGCGGTGCTGATCGCGATCGGCGTGAAACTGGCGTTCACCGAGATGCATTGATCAACACTCACTGTAGGAGCTGCCGCAGGCTGCGATCTTTTTATCTTCTAAAAGCAGAATCAAAAGATCGCAGCCTCGTTTCACTCGACAGCTCCTACACGAGTTCGCTCAGCTTGCTCAGGGTTTGCAGATAATCCCGAGGATTCTCCCCGAGCAAACGGCGAAACATCGCGCTGAACGCCCGCGCGCTGCCGTACCCCAGGTCCCGCGCCACGCGCTGCACGCTGTCCCCGGCTAGCAGGCGCGGCAGCGCTTCCATCAGGCGCAGTTGCTGGCGCCAGGCGTTGAAACTCATCTTCAATTGTCGCTGGAACAGCCGCGCCAGAGTGCGTGAGCTGGCGCCGACCTGTTGCGCCCAGTCTTCCAGGGTGTTGGGGTGATCCGGGGTGTCCAGCAACGCCAGACAGATGTTCTGCAGGCGTCGGTCGGTGGGCATTGGAATGTGCAGCGGCAGGTTTTCCAGGCTGGCGAGCTCTTCCAGCATCAACTGCTGGATCAGCGGATTGTCCGCGTGCGGCGGGCCTTGTACGGCGCGCAGGATCAGCTCGCGCAGTAACGGCGTCACCGCCAGCACGCAGCACTGTTGCAGGCTGACCGGTGACAGCTCGGGGGCAATGAACAGCGAGCGCATCTGCACATCGCCGGACATGAATATCTCGTGCGCGACCTGCGGCGGAATCCATACCGCGCGGCTTGGCGGAATCACCCAGGCACCGAGGGCGGTGACCACCCGCATGATCCCTCTGACGGCATACAGCAACTGCGCCTCGCGGTGCAGGTGCAGCGGCTGGTGCGCGCCGTCCAGATAATCCCGGGGATAGGCACTCACCGGGCCGTGTTCGAAGTGGCTGATCAACATGTCGGATTCGATGACCTGGTTGGCAGGTATGCGCTTTTTCGCCAACTTAGCATAAAGCCGCTGACAACCATTCGCCCATAACAAACTAAAGCGTGCCGCCATGAACCAATCCCGAAACGTGATCCGCTACGTCAATGCTGCCCATGTGATCGATCACATGTTCATGCTGATTTTCCCCGCCGCCGTGCTCGGCATGACCCAGGCCTTTGGTCTCGATTACGCCGCGCTGATCGGTCTGTCCCTGGGTGGGTTCATTGCCTTTGGCGCCTGCTCGTTACCCGCCGGCTGGCTGGGCGATCACTGGAGCCGGCGGCAGATGATGCTGGTGTTTTTCTTCGGCATCGGCGCCTCGGCAATCTTCACCGGGCTGAGCACCAGCCCGACGATGCTGGTGATCGGGTTGACCTTGATCGGAATTTTCGCCGCGATCTACCACCCGGTGGGCACCGCGATGCTGGTGGCCTACGCGCAGAATCGCGGGCGGGAGATCGGCATCAATGGCATGTGGGGCAACCTCGGCGTGGCGTTCTCGGCGCTGGTCACCGGTTTGCTGGTGGCGCAGTTCGGCTGGCGTTCGGCCTTTGTGTTACCGGGCGTGGTGGCGATCATGCTGGGAATCGGCTTCGCCGTGCAGGTGCGCGAAGAGCCGATCCCGCAGCGTCCGCACACCGCACTGAAGGGCGCTGCCGGGCAGCGGATTTCGATGCTCATGGTGTTTGGTGTGCTGGCACTGGCGACGGCCACCGGCGGTGTAGTGTTCAACGCCACCACCATGACCTACCCGAAGCTGTTTCAGGAACGTCTGCATGACTTGTTCGCCTCGCCGCAAACCCTCGGCGTGGTGGTCAGCCTGGCGTATGCCTTTGGTGCAGTGGCGCAGTTGAGCATCGGCCAGGTGTTGCACCGAGTCAGCCTGAAATGGCCGTTTATTGTGTTGACGCTGTTTCAGGCGCCGCTGTTGTACGCCATGGCGTATGTCGATGGCTGGGCAGTGATCGTGCTCGGTGCGGCGTTCATGTTCGTGGTGTTCGGTCAGGTCACGGTGAACGACTCAATGGTCGCCAATTTTGTCGCGCCGCAGTGGCAGTCACGGGTCTTCGCCCTGCGTTACTGCCTGTCGTTCGGCGCCAGTGCGACAGCGATTCCGCTGATTGCCTATGTCGAGCCGCGTCATGGTTTCGCAGGGCTTTACTTGATTCTGGCGGGTTTCGGCGCATTGACCTTCCTTGCTGCGCTGGTTTTCCCACGGACGCCTTCCGAAGCGGCTGTAGGGCAAACGGCCTGATCGGCGCTGAAATACCGGCAAATGCTGGCGCAAAGCTAGCATTTGTACGGCTGTGCAAATCATTCCTTCGGCTGATTTGGCTGGGGTATAACGGCTCTAGAGTAATGCTCTCTACGCCAACACCGTGCAGCCAGAAAAGGGATTCATATGTTGCAGACTCGCGTCATTCCCCCGGCCGATGGGGCCTACCAGTATCCATTGCTGATCAAGCGGTTGCTGATGTCCGGCGCCCGTTACGAGAAAACCCGCGAGATCATCTACCGTGACCAGTTGCGTTACAGCTATCCGACCCTGATCGAGCGGGTTGCGCGGCTGGCCAACGTGTTGACGGCGGCCGGGGTGAAGGCGGGGGACACCGTGGCGGTGATGGACTGGGACAGCCATCGCTACCTGGAATGCATGTTCGCCATCCCGATGCTCGGCGCGGTGATTCACACCATCAACGTACGGCTGTCGCCGGAGCAGATCCTCTACACCATGAACCACGCCGAGGACCGCTTCGTGCTGGTCAACAGCGAGTTCGTCGGACTGTATCAGGCCATCGCGCCGCACCTGACCACGGTGGAGAAAACCCTGCTGCTGACCGATCTGCCGGAAAAGACCGCCGAGCTGCCGAATCTGGTCGGCGAGTACGAGCAACTGCTGGCCGCCGCCAGTGCGCACTACGACTTTCAGGATTTCGACGAGAACTCCGTCGCCACCACGTTCTACACCACCGGTACTACCGGCAATCCGAAGGGCGTGTACTTCACCCATCGGCAACTGGTGCTGCACACCATGGGCGTGTCGACGATCATGGGCGCGATCGACAGCGTGCGCCTGCTCGGCACCAACGACGTGTACATGCCGATCACGCCGATGTTCCATGTGCATGCCTGGGGTTTGCCGTACGTGGCGACGATGCTCGGGCTCAAGCAGGTTTATCCGGGGCGTTACGACCCGGAGTTCCTGGTCGAGCTGTGGCGCAAGGAGAAGGTCACGTTCTCCCACTGCGTGCCGACCATCCTGCAAATGCTGCTCAACGCCAAAGGCGCGCAGGGCACCGATTTCGGCGGCTGGAAAATCGTCATCGGCGGCAGTGCGCTCAATCGCACGCTGTATGAAACCGCCAAGGCCCGGGGCATTCAGTTGACGGCGGCGTACGGTATGTCGGAGACCGGGCCGCTGGTCTCGTGTGCGCACCTCAACGACGAATTGATGGCCGGCACCGAAGACGAGCGCACCACTTACCGGATCAAGGCTGGTGTGCCGGGGCCGTTGGTGGAAGCGGCGATCGTCGACGCCGAGGGCAACTTCCTCCCCGCCGATGGCGAAACCCAGGGCGAGCTGGTGCTGCGCGCACCGTGGCTGACCGAAGGCTATTTCAACGAGCCGCAGAAAGGCGCCGAACTGTGGGCCGGCGGCTGGCTGCACACCGGCGATGTGGCAACGCTCGACAGCATGGGCGTGATCGACATCCGCGACCGCATCAAGGACGTGATCAAGACCGGCGGCGAGTGGATCTCTTCGCTGGACCTCGAAGACCTGATCAGCCGTCATGTGGCGGTACGTGAAGTAGCAGTGGTGGGCATCGCCGATCCGCAGTGGGGCGAACGGCCGTTTGCGCTGCTGGTGATCCGCGAAGGTCACGAGATCGGCGCGCGCGAGCTCAAGGAACACCTCAAGCCGTTCGTGGAATTGGGGCACTTGAGCAAGTGGGCGATTCCGAGCCAGATCGCCCTTGTTACGGAAATTCCCAAGACCAGTGTCGGCAAGCTCGACAAGAAGCGCATTCGCCTCGACATCACCGAATGGCAGGCCAACAACAGCACCTTCCTCTCGACACTTTGAGTGTCTGCTGGCGCGCCGAAAACGGCGCGCCAGACCCACCAAGCAAGCGCTTGGCTTGTTAAATCGAAAAAATCAGCCATCCTTGCCGGGCCGACATCTGTCGGACTGGCGAAAGGACTGTTCCAGAGTGGCTGGCAGCTGCAAATCACACTTTAGAGGGATCAAGCGATACCCACCTGCTGGCTATAGTCCGCTCAAGGATTTTTAAGAACGGGGCACACGCACGACACGGGGCGATGCAACTTTGGAGTGACGTCGGGCGGCTACTGGCTCCCGGTCTTCCAGGCGTTTTTAAAAGTACTCAATGCCATAACAATAATGCACATGGAGTAGCGTCGATGACATCAGTAAACCAGTTCTGGCGCCGGGCTAAACTGCCTCTGGCCGTCAGTCTTGCCTCTACGCTCGCCGGGCCCGCATTCGGCGTCAGTTTCAACGTCGGTGAAATCGAAGGTCAGTTCGACTCTTCGCTCTCCCTGGGCATGAGTATCTCGACTCAGCAGCCGAACAAGGACCTTATTGGTGTCAACAACGGCGGCAAGGGCCTGTCCCAGACCTCCGACAACGGTCACCTGAACTTCAAGAGCGGGCAAGCCTTCTCGAAGATCTTCAAAGGCATCCATGATCTCGAATTGAAATACGGCGACACCGGGGTCTTCGTCCGGGGCAAATACTGGTACGACTTCGCGCTGCAGAACCAGGACCTGGAATACAAGGACGTCAGCAACCACAACCGCGATGTGGCGGCGCGTTCTTCTGGCGGGCAGATCCTCGACGCCTTCGTTTACCACAACTACTCGATTGCCGATGAGCCAGGTTCGGTGCGCCTGGGCAAGCAGGTAGTGAACTGGGGCGAAAGTACCTTCATCGGCGGTGGCATCAACTCGATCAACCCGATCGACGTGTCCGCGTTTCGTCGTCCGGGTGCCGAGATCAAGGAAGGTCTGATCCCGGTCAACATGTTCTATGTGTCGCAGAGCCTCACCGAAAACCTTTCGGCCGAAGGTTTCTATCAGATCGACTGGCAGAAGACCGTCACCGACAACTGCGGAACGTTCTTCTCGCAGCCGGACATCGTCACTACCGGTTGCGACGACAACCTGCGGGTATTGAACAAGCGCTCGACCATCCCGGCCATCGCGCTCGGCCCGTTGGCAGGCGCGGGTGTCGACGTCAACGAAGAGGGTGTGCTGGTGCGCCGTTCGCCTAATCGCAATGCGCGTGACAGCGGACAGTGGGGCGTTTCCGCCAAGTACATGTTCGACCCGCTGGCCACCGAGTTCGGTGCCTACTTCATGAACTATCACAGCCGCGCGCCGATCTTCAGCGCCACCGGCGCGCCACAGTCGATCTATAACGGCGTGGCGGCATTGCCGGGGCCATTCCGGGCGCTGGGGCCACTGGTGGTCGCGGGCAACTCGGAATACTTCATCGAATACCCTGAAGACATTCGCCTCTACGGTCTGAGCTTCTCCACCACCCTGCCTACCGGTACGGCGTGGAGCGGTGAGGTCAGCTACCGGCCGAATGCGCCGGTACAGTTGAACTCCACCGACATCCTGTTCGCCGGCGTGCGTCCGCTGGGTGGTGCGTTGAGCAATGCATCGGTCCTCAACGGCGTGCCGGGCCAGGACCTGCACGGTTACAACCGCAAAGAGATCACCCAACTGCAAACCACCCTGACGCACTTCTTCGATCAGGTGATGGGCGCCAACCGCCTGACCCTGGTGGGTGAGGTCGGCGTGACCCACGTCGGTGGCCTGGAGAGCAGATCCGAAGCCCGCTACGGCCGCGACCCGGTGTTCGGCCCGGGTGAGTTGCCTGCCACTGGCGGTCTGAACACCTGCTCGCAGATCCTCAACACCTCGACCATCAACGGTGCCGGTCCGGGGGCGTCGCGCGATAACGTGTCCAGCAACTGCAACAACGACGGTTTCACCACCTCGACCTCGTGGGGCTATCGCGCTCGTGCGATCTGGGATTACAGCGACGTGTTCGCCGGTGTGAACCTCAAGCCGAACGTGGCCTGGTCGCATGACGTGAAAGGCTACTCGCCAGGCCCTGGCGGCAACTTCGAGGAAGGTCGCAAGGCGATCAGCCTCGGTCTGGATGCCGAATACCAGAACACCTACACGGCGAGCCTGGCCTACACCAACTTCTTTGGCGGCGACTACACGACCGTGGACGATCGTGACTTCGTTGCCCTCAGTGTTGGCGTGAACTTCTAAGCACAGTTTTTTCAGGACGAACACACATATGAAAATAACAAAGAGTCTGTTCCAAGCCGGTGTTCTGGGGCTGTCGCTGCTCGCGACCAGCGTCATGGCGGCCGTTCCCGCCGCCGAAGCCGACAAACTGGGCAAGAGCCTGACGCCGATGGGCGCTGAAATGGCCGGTAACGCCGACGGTTCGATTCCGGCCTGGAAACCGCTGCCGAAAAATGCCGGTACCGTCGACAGCAAGGGTTTCCTGTCCGACCCGTTCGGCAGTGAAAAACCGCTGTTCACCATCACCGCGCAGAACGTCGAGCAGTACAAGGCCAAGCTTGCTCCGGGCCAGTACGCAATGTTCAAGCGCTACCCGGATACCTTCAAGATGCCGGTGTACCCGTCCCATCGCGGCTCGACCGTGCCGGATGACGTGTTTGCCGCGATCAAGAAGAACGCCACCACCACCAATCTGGTTGCCGGCGGTAACGGTCTGGAAAACTTCGACACTGCCGTGCCGTTCCCGATTCCGAAAAGCGGTCTGGAGGTGATCTGGAACCACATCACCCGCTATCGCGGTGGCAGCGTGACCCGTCTGGTCACCCAGGCCACGCCGCAAACCAACGGCTCGTTCAGCCTGGTGTATTTCCAGGACCAGTTCGTGTTCCGCGACAAGATGAAGGATTACGATCCGGCCAACCCGGGCAACATCCTGTTCTACTTCAAGCAGAAAGTGACCGCGCCGGCACGTCTGGCCGGTACCGTGCTGCTGGTGCACGAAACCCTCGACCAGGTGAAGGAACCGCGCAAGGCCTGGGTTTACGCCACTGGCCAGCGCCGTGTACGTCAGGCACCGCAAGTGTCCTATGACGGTCCGGGTACTGCCGCGGATGGTCTGCGCACTTCCGACAACCTCGACATGTACAACGGTGCGCCGGATCGCTACGACTGGGCGCTGGAAGGCAAGAAAGAGATGTACATCGCCTCCAACAGCTACAAGATCGACTCGCCGACCCTCAAGTATGCCGACATCATCAAGGCCGGTCACATCAATCAGGATCTGACCCGTTACGAGCTGCGTCGGGTCTGGCACGTGGTCGCTACCCTGAAACCGGGTCAGCGCCATATCTATGCCAAACGTGACTTCTACATCGACGAAGACACCTGGCAGGCAGCGGTCATCGACCATTACGACGGTCGCGGTCAGCTGTGGCGTGTGGCCGAGGCGCATGCCGAGGATTACTACGACAAGCAAGTGCCGTGGTACGCGCTGGAAGCCCTGTACGACCTGCAATCGGGCCGTTACCTGGCACTGGGCATGAAGAACGAAGAGAAATCAGCGTATGACTTCGGCTTCTCCGCCACCAAGAGCGAATTCCAGCCGGGCAACCTGGGCCAGGACGGTATCCGCTAAGCTTTGACCCGAGGCCGCATCCTCCGAAAAAACGCCCCGACTGGTTCGGGGCGTTTTTTTTCGTCGCGATTTTGTGCACGAGCGCCTGCTGGCTCGTAGTCTTTTTGTAGCCATTTGTAGCAATAACCTTCAAACCCTCTACGTTTACCGCTAGTCTGCGGACATCTGCTACGCCGCCAACAGCCATTCAAACAAGAGCCGGCCATGACTGATCTGTCCCCGCTTCCGGATCCTGCAAGCGCTGCCGTCGCGACACTGGACGGGCGTTTTTTTCGCCCGCCACTGCCCGACGGATACGTTTTGCGACCGCGTCTGTGTGAGCGCCTGAGTGCGGGGCTTGCGGGGCGCCTGTTGCTGGTCTGTGCGCCAGCAGGTTTCGGCAAAAGCTCGCTGGCGGTGGAGTTCTGTCAGAGCCTGCCGGCGCACTGGCGAAGCCTCTGGTTGGGCCTGAGCCCGCGGGATAACGATCCGGGACGTTTTCTCGAGCGTTTGCTGGAAGGGTTGCAGGACTACTTTCCGAATCTGGGCAGTCGCGCGCTGGGTCTGTTGAAGATGCGCCAGCGCCATCAACCGTTTGCCTTCGAAGAATGGCTCGACGGCTTGCTCGATGAGCTGGCGCTGCAACTGCAGCCAACGGCGCCACTGTTGCTGGTGCTCGATGATTACCATCTCGCCCAAGGCCCGGTGCTCGACCGCTGCCTGCAGTTTTTCCTCAATCATCTGCCCGATGGCTTGCTGGTCATGGTCACCAGTCGGCAGCGCCCGGACTGGCATCTGGCGCGCCTGCGCCTGTCGCGGCAACTGCTGGAACTGCACGAGCAGGATCTGCGACTGACCCATGACGAAGCACTGACCCTGCTTGATCGACACAGCAGTTCATTGCGCGGTGAAGCCCTGGAAAACCTGATCCAGCGTAGCGAAGGCTGGGTGGCCGGGCTGCGTTTCTGGTTGCTGGCGGCATCTGAAGCCGGCAGCGAGGCCGCGTTACCGCAAGCGCTGAACGGCGGGGAGGGGCTGATTCGCGACTATCTGCTGGAGGAAGTCATCGATTGCCTGCCCGCCGAGGTACAGGCATTTCTCTACGACACCGCGCCTCAGGAACGCTTTTGCAGCGAACTGTGCGACGCGGTGCGTGAAGCCCACGACAGCGCCGAAATCCTGCGGTTTCTGCTGGCGCATCAGGTGTTCCTGGTGCCGCTGGACGAGCACGGTCACTGGTATCGCTATCACCATCTGTTTTCCGATCTGCTGCGCAGCCGGCCCCTGACCCAGACGCTGGTGCCGGCGGCGACCCTGCATCTGCGCGCCTGCCGCTGGTTCAATGCTCAAGGGCTGCTCGACGAAGCGGTGGAGCAGGCCTTGCGCGCCGGCCATCTGGATGTGGCGGCGAACCTGGTACAGAACCTGTCCGAGGAACAACTGCTCGCCGAGCAGAATATCGGCATGCTGCTGCGCTGGAAGATGGACTTGCCCGACAGCCTGTTGATCAGTACACCCCGCTTGATCGTTCTGTACAGCTGGGCGCTGGGGCTGGCCTGTCAGCTGGATGCCGCTGAAGAGCTGGCCAGTCATTTGAGTCGCTTCCTGCCCGCGCCTTCGGCCTCTGCGCAGAAGTCGATGCTTGCACAATGGCTGGCGCTCAGCGGGATCATCGCTCGTGGGCGTGGTCATCGTGAATTGACTCAACGCTATTGCAGCGAAGCGCTGGAAAGCCTGCCGGTAAAACGTTACGGGCAACGTCTGATGTGCCTGTCGACCTTGTCCAATCTGGCGATCGCCGACGGCGACCTGTGGCGCGCCCGGGGCCTGAATCGCGAATCCCTCGAACTGGCGCAGCGGGTCGGCAATCCGTTGTTCGAAGCCTTGGCGCATTACGACCGGGCGCGGGTACTGCAGTCGCGCGGGGAAATACTGCGCGCGCTGGATGAGGTGCATCAGGGCCTGGAACGGTTGCGTGGACTGTCCCCGCAACGTCTGTATGCGGTGCGTGCGCGGCTGACGCTGTACGAAGGTTTTCTGTTGTCCATGCGCCTGCAACCCCAACAGGCCCGGGCTCGATTGCTGAGCGGTCTGGCCGAAGCGCGGGCCTGCCGCGATATCAGTGTGTTGATCGGCCACTGCGTGATCGCTCGTCTGGACGGCAGCTTAGGCGAGTTTGCCAGGGCCTTTGCCGAACTCGCCGAAGCCGAGCGCCTGATGCATATCTGGGATGTGCCGCCGATCTACTACCTGGCGATGATCACCCTGGTCAAATGCGAACTGTGGCTGGTGCAGGGCCGTACCGATCTGGCCGAGGCCTGGCTGGCGCGTCTTGGTCAGACCTATACCGGCGAGCGTGCAGCGGCGCCACCGGAATTTCATCCTCAATTGCCATTGCATGTCGAACTGCAGCAAGCGCTGCTCGATGTGATTCAAGGGCAGCCGATGCTCGCCGAAGGACGGTTGAATGTGCTGTTGGAAAGCGGTCAGCAAACCGGTCGACAGTTGCTGTGTGTGATGGCGCTGGCGCAGAAGGTCGCCTTGTTGCTGGGCACTGGCCGCGAACCGGAAGCACGCAAAGTATTGAGTCAGGCGCTGGAAGCGGCGGCGGGTGGCGTGATACAGCCGTTTGACGCACTGATCAGAGAATATCCGGACTGGTTGCGCAGCCAATTACATGCTTCGCCGGCATTGGCAGGACAACCGTTACTGGCGCATTTTCCGCTGGTGGCGACTCGGCCAGTGGTCGAGTCCACCGCAGCCGATCAACTCAGCAGCCGGGAGCTGGCGGTTCTGCGTTTGATTGCCCAGGGCTGTTCCAATCAGGAAATCAGCGAGCAACTGTTCATTTCGCTGCATACCGTGAAAACCCATGCCAGCCATATCAACAGCAAGTTGGGGGTCGAGCGGCGTACGCAGGCGGTGGCGCGGGCCAAGGCATTGGGTGTGTTGACCTAGCCCACTGACTTGGATAGCCCCAACAAAAAACGCCCCCGAATTA
>NZ_JABULD010000568.1:0-22004 GCF_014060985.1 Pseudomonas sp. MD195_PC81_125 | reverse complement strand
GTAGGAGCTGCCGAAGGCTGCGATCTTTTGATTACACCTCAGTAACCGCGGTTGAAGTCCACTTCTCCGCGCAACGCTTCTCCCGCCTGATACGCCTTCAGGTTCTCGACGAACAACTGCACCATCAACGCCGGCGACGTCGGCGCCGAGCTGTGTCCAGTCAGCAGCAGGCCCCAGGCAGTCCAGAACGGATGGCGCTGCGGCAACGGCTCCTGACGGCAAACGTCGATCACCGCACCGGCCAGATGCCCTTCCTTCAAGGCTTCGACCAGATCGGCATCCACCACCGCCACGCCGCGTCCGACGTTGATGAACAACCCGGTCGGCTTGAATTGCTTGAACAGCGCCGCATCGTAGATATCGTGGGTGTGCGCGGTGTTCGGCAGCAGGTTGACCACGTAATCGACCGCGCCCACCAGCCGTGGCAGATCGGCCATCGAACCGACTTCGATGAACGGCGCCTGCTCACGCGCACTGCTGGCAATGCCGTACAACTCGACGCCAAACGGCAGCAGGAACTGCGCCACGCTCTGACCAATATCGCCGGTCCCGACGATCAGCACCTTGCGCCCGACCAGACTCTGGCCGGTGCGGTTATCCCACTTGCGCTCGACCTGGCTCACGAGGCGCGCGAGCACTTCCCGTTCGTGACCGAGCATGTAGGTCAGTACGTATTCGGCCATCACCTGACCGAAGATTCCCACTGCGCGGGTCAGGCGGTAATCGCGGCGCAGACCATCAGCGAGCAGCGGCGTGATGCCGGCCCAGGTCGATTGCAGCCATTGCGGCTGGTGGCCCTGACGCAGCAGGGTCGCCAACAGGTCCGGCTGCCCCAGCCACACCGGGCAATCGGCAGCCTGACGCGCCAGTTCGGCAGAGTCGCCACTGGTCAGGACTTCAAGTTCGGGGGCCATCTGGCGCAGCAGCCGGGCGTACACCGCGTGGTCGTGTTCAGCAATCAGAACGCGCATCTTCAAACCTTTCGCAAACCGTGCAGGCAACCGCCGAAAGAGCGGTGCTCCTTCGTGGCGGTCGTCGCCGTAAAATCAGTTCCAGGGTGGCAAGAGGCCCAGAACAGGGCCTCGCAGATCAGACCGGGTCGTTGCGTCGCAGCAACTCTTCGGGCAGGTGTTCGATGTACTCGTCCTCGGCCGGTGGCATCTGCAGGTGATAGCCCTGCTTGTCGAGGTTTTCCAGAACCACGGTGATGTCCTCGCGCGCCAGTGTGCGCTCGGGGGTCAGTACCAGGTCAAAGGAATGCTTCGCCTTGCCGAAGGCCGCCATCAGCGCCTCGGGCACGCGCTCAAGCGCATCGCTCTTGAGCACATAAAGATACATCCCGGGTTTCTTCGAACTTTGGTAAATGGAGCAAATACGTTTCAAGGCTGTTCTCCGGCGGTGGCCAGGCTGTCGAGCAGCTTCTGGCCCATGAGTTCGCGGCGCCAGCCACGCAGCGACTCAGGCAATTGATAAGGGCCCTCGGGGAAGCCGCTTTTGACCAGCGCTTCGAGGGTTTTCTTGCGCAGCATCAGTTCCGGCGCGATGCCCAGACGCTCGGCCTCGACCTGACCGAGGGCGCGCAGTTGCTTGATCAGCGCCGCCGCTTCGACCGGCAATGGCTCCGGCACCGCCGGCGGCCATTGATCAGGCCCCACACTGCCAGAGCGCTTGATCAGATCAAGCAGAAACTGGCCGTCCTGACGCACGGTACGCGGGTGCATGTCTTCGATCTTGCCCAACGCCGCAAGGTTGTCCGGTTGCGTGCGGGCCAGCGGCCACAGCGAGTGCTCACGGACGATGCGGTTGCGCGGCAGATCACGGGCACGGGCTTCTTTTTCACGCCAGGCGCACAGTTCACGCAGCACCGCCAGTTGCGCGCGGGACAGTTTCCACGCCAGCTTGGCTTCGCGATAGACCTCGTACGGGTCGGTTTCACGGCGCAGGTTAGCCACCAGTTCGGCGCCGTCCTCCAGCACCCAGGCGAATTTGTCGTCAGACAGTTTCGGCCGCAGCTGTACGAAAACTTCCGCCAGATGCACTGCATCTTCGGCGGCGTAGCTGATCTGCGTGTCGGACAGCGGACGCTGCAACCAGTCGGAACGGGTCTCGCCCTTCGGCAGCTCGATACCGAGTACCTCCTGCACCAGCCGCGAATAACCCATCGAGAACCCGAGGTTCAGATAGGCCGCGGCCAATTGAGTGTCGAACAGCGGCGCCGGCAAGCTGCCAGTCAGACGCAACAGCACTTCGAGGTCTTCGCTGCAGGCGTGCAAGACTTTGAGCACCGCCGGGTTTTCCAGCAGCGCCGCCAGCGGTTGCCAGGCGTCGATGGTCAGCGGATCAATCAGGCAGGCGCGTTTGCCGTCACCGACCTGCAGCAAACCGGCAATCGGGTAGAAGGTGTCGACCCGCATGAATTCGGTGTCGAGGGCAACGAACGGCAGTTGCTGCCACTCGGCGCAAAGCTGCGCGAGGCTTTCGTTGTCGCGAATCCAGTGAATATCGATGGCCACACGGCTCTCCCTTGAAGAATGGCGCGCAGTATATATCGCCGCCGGCGTTTTACGCGCCTGCGCAGGACCAGAGCTGTAACGAAATATCCTGCCAGAGATAAAGAATAGTCTGACAGCGAGATCAACAAGATGAATCCGAACCTCACCCTGTAGGAGCTGCCGCCGGTTGCGATCTTTTTGATTTTGTTTTTCAAGATCAAGATCAAAAGATCGCACCCTGCGGCAGCGCCTACACGGGGAGAGTGATATTTAGTTTTTAAATAGTACCGGGGAAATCTGATTTGCCGGTAAGTGCGCCGCACCGCCTAATCAGCAGCCTCCGCAATCCAGAGTCTGCCGATGGAAAACGTCCGCACCACCACTCGCCCTGCTGTCTGGCTGATGTTCGGGATCATTCTCGTCGCGCTGAATCTGCGCCCGTCCATGGCCGCCGTCGGTCCCTTGCTGTCGGCCATACGCGGCGACATTGCACTGAGTTTCAGCCTGGCTTCGCTGCTGACCATGCTGCCGGTGATGGCGATGGGACTGGCGATGTTTTTTGGTATTGGCATCAGTCGACGTTTGGGCGAGCAACGCGCGGTGATCCTGTCGCTGCTGATTATCGGGCTGGCGACGCTGTCGCGGCTGTGGCTCGATTCGGCGCCGCCGTTAATTGGCAGCGCGGTGCTGGCGGGGATTGGCATTGCCTTGATTCAAGCCTTGATGCCGGTGCTGATCAAGTCACGCTTCCCCGACCATGTGGCGCTGTGCATGGGCCTGTATGTCACGTCGATCATGGGCGGCGCCGCCCTGGCCGCCTCGTTGTCGCCGCTGGTGCTGGTGCAGTCCGGCAGTTGGCGTACCGGGCTGGCGATCTGGGCGGCACTTTCTTTGCTCGCGTTGCTGGTCTGGTGGACGCAGTCGCCCTCGTCATCCATCCAGAACACAGCTGCAGGAAAAGAATCCTTCGCGCGTAATACCCGTGCCTGGCTGCTTGCCATCTTTTTCGGCCTCGGCACGGCGTCCTACACCTGCGTACTCGCCTGGCTGGCGCCGTACTACGTGGAACAAGGCTGGAGCGAACAGGATGCCGGGCTACTGTTGGGTTTTCTGACCGCCATGGAGGTGATCTCCGGACTGCTGACGCCAGCTATCGCCAACCGCAGCCGCGATCGTCGCGCGGTCCTCGCAGCTTTACTGCTGCTGATCATCGCAGGCTTCTGCGGGTTGATCCTCAGCCCGCAACACCTCAGCCTGCTGTGGCCGTGCCTGTTGGGGCTGGGCATTGGCGGCTTGTTTCCGATGAGCCTGATCGTCTCGCTCGATCACCTCGACAACCCGCAGCGCGCCGGCGGCCTGACCGCATTCGTGCAAGGTATCGGCTACTTGATCGCCGGGCTTTCGCCGCTGCTGGCCGGAATGATCCGCGACCGGCTCGGCAGCTTCGAATGGGCCTGGTGGTCGCTGACTGCGGTAATGGTGGTGATGTTGCTGATCGTGCTGCGTTTCGACCCTCGGCAATACGCCCGACACATCCGCTGAAGCCAGATACCATCGCCGGGGTAGAGGCTTCTTGCCATCTTTTTGCGGTTTATCTGGCGACGTCGTGTTGCTAAAACTTTCTGTCCCACAACTGACATTGAATCGTCCTACAAGGCTTTGTCCTGGCACCATCGTTCCGTTACGATCATGCGCACACGTTTGCGCGGATTCAGCGCAAGGAGCACAGCGAGACGGAACGGATGCTGAACAGTAACTTGCTTCGAAAGCTCGACATGCAGGACCTCATGGTGTTTATCGCCGTGTATGAGCAAAGCAGCGTCACGGATGTCTCGGAGACGCTGTGCGTCAGCCAGTCCACTGTCAGCTACTGCCTGAAAAAATTGCGCACCAGTTTCGAAGACGATCTGTTCATCAACACCCGCACAGGCATGCGCCCCACCTACAAGGCCGGCACCATGTACGGCCATGTGCAGAAAATTCTCGAAAGCATCAACCTGTGCCATGCCGGTGCCCCGGCCTTCGACCCGACCCACCAAGCGAAAACCTTCAACATCTGCGCGCCGGAATACTTCGAGCAACTGGTGTTGCCACGCCTGTTGAAGCGTTTCGACTTCGACGATTTACCGGTGGTGGTCAACATGCACAAGTTCGAGACCGACGTACCCGCCGACGAACTGCGCGAAGGCAGCCTCGATCTGGTCATCTGTTTCGGCCCCAACTTCCACCGCAGCCACACCGACCTCAAGTCGCGAATGCTGCTGGAAGACGATCTGGTCTGCGTCTTCGACAAACGCGCCACGCCGCTGGAACCGCGCCTGAGCCTGCAGGCCTTCACCGAGCGGCGCCATGTGTTCCCGACACCGTGGACGTCCAGCACCAACATGGTCGATGGCTGGCTGGCCCGTCAGGCGCAGAAACGGCAGATCGTCGCCCGTTCCAACAGCTACAGCGCGGCCCTGAAAATGATCACCGGCACCGACTTCATCCTCACCCTGCCCCGGCGCATCCAGCGTCTGCTGACCAACGACGCGGTGTTCAATCACTGCGAAGCGCCGAACGGCCTGCCGGGGTTCACCCTCGACATGCAATGGAGCCAGAACGCCGATCAGGACAGCGCCAACGTCTGGCTGCGCGAGCAGGTCATCAAGGTCTGCAATGAGCTGGAAGCGGCCTGAGTCCTACACGCCGATGGCGGTCTTGGTGTAGGAATCGCGGTCGATATCGAGCAACTCCACACAGAGCTGCACTTCAACCCCGGCCGGCCACTCGCACAGATCCTGCAACACCGCCAACAGACTTTCCGAGAGCTGCTTCTTGATTTGCGGCGAACGACCGCTGAGCAGCGCCAGCTTCACGTGGACAAAGGCGCGTTCGCCCATGCCGGTGCCCACCTTGAAAGTCTCGACCTTCACCGCCCGGCTCTTGATATCGAACTCCGCCGCGAACTGACCGGAACCCACCAGCGTGTTGTTGAGCCGGATCAACGCCACATCCGCGTTCAATTGCGGCAGGTTGGCGGTGTATTCCATGTGCAGATGTGGCATGGGGTGCTCCAGTCAGTCGGCAGAAAGGTCGTACATATACCACAGCATTGCCCTGCTCCCGTGCGGGTTTTTGCCTGCTCGCGATGAGGACATCTCAGTCAAATCAATATTGTCTGATACTGCGCTTTCGCGAGCAGGCTCGCTCCCACAAGGGAGATTTGTGGTGGAATTCAGGGCGCGGTCAGTGGCCGTTCGCTCATGAATGCCTCAAGCCGCGAACGCAGCCAGCGTTCGGCCGGATCGCTGTCGACATGGCTGAGCCAGACCATCGACAGATCCAGCATCGGGGTCTTGAACGGGAACGGTTCTTTGAACAATCGACCAGAAGCCGCCATGGCTTCGGCGGTGTAGTCCGGCAGGCTGGCGATCAGGTCGGTACCGGCGAGCAACGCCGGCAGCGCACTGTATTGCGGCACCGACAACACCACATGCCGGGTGCGACCGATTTCCGCCAGCCACTCATCGGCATAGCCGCTGATGTTGGCCGTGTGCGACACCAGTACGTGTGGGCGTGAACAGTATTCGTCGAGGGTCAGCGGCGAATCCGAGGCGTCGGCACGCAGGATGCTCGGCTGGATATGCCGCAGCAGCTTGCGTTTGGCATTGGCCGGCAAGCCACGGGTCTGGCTGATGCCGACGGTAATGTCGCCGGCCGCCAGCAGATCGGGTATGCGCCAGTAGTCGACGTGTTGCACCACGAACACCACGCTCGGTGCCTCCTGGCGCAATGCCCGCAACAGCGGCGGCAACAGGCCGAACTCGACATCATCGGACAGGCCGATCCGGAACGTCATGTTGCTCACCGCGGGGTCGAAGTCGTGGGTCAGGCTCAGCGCCACCGACAGCGAGTCGAGCGCCGGCGACAGATACCTGAACAACTCTTCGGCGCGGGCGGTCGGTTCCATGCGATGGCCGACGCGGATGAACAGCGGGTCATTGAACATCGCGCGCAAGCGATTGAGGGCCGAGCTGATGGTCGGCTGGCCGAGAAACAGCTTCTCTGCCGCCCGGGTGACGTTGCGTTCGAGCATCAAGGTCTCGAACACCACCATCAGGTTGATGTCGGCCTTGCGTAATTCATTTCGATTCATCCATTGCCCCCGATCCCCAGACTGCTGGCAGTGTATGAAGTCCTTGGGATCGGCGTCTATCAGACGATTGGCGGTTTGTTCGACAATTTCACTGCACCGTCAGGGTTTGCAATCCCAGCCCCATGACTCGCGCATCGTCATTGAAACCGAGTTTTTTCGGACTGACCGCATCTGGCAGATGCAGCTGGACATTCAGATACTCCTCGGCGACCTGCGCCGCGCTGAGCGGAATTTCCAGCCGATTGCCCTGCACCTGGGTCAGACGCGTCGACAGCGCCTCGACGCCATTGATGCTGACGATCACCCGCTGACTGAGGTTCGGCGGCATGGCAAACGCCAGCGCCTCAATCACCAGCGCATGCGACCCGGGGGCCACGCGCAGCAGCAGTTGCGCATCCTGTCCGTCACTCCAGGTGCCCCAGGCTTCCGGTGTGGACCAGCCTTTGACCAGTTGCCGAGTGCTGCGGTTGAACGTCTGCACCAGCCCCGGCTGGCTCAAGGGTATCGCCGACAGCGCACGCCCCTGATCGACCATCGCCAGACAGTCATTACAGTGTTTCCAGCCCGGGGCCAGCACGACAAAGTCGTCGACGCGGGTTAACAGATCGGTTTCGCTGTGGATGCTCTTGACCGCCAACTCCAGCGCGTCGTCATCGAGGATGTACAGCGAATCGCTGTCGTACTGGCCGCTGGCGAGTTGGCTTTGCGTCGTGAGCAACAGCTTGTCCAGCGCCTTGGGGCTCGTACGCCCCAGGTAAGCCGCGTCGGTTTCCAGCCCATGGGTGGCGGCGAAATCGGCAATCGCCTGCCATTGGTCCGGTTGATTTTTCGGCATCACGGCACGGGTGCTCTTGTAGTGCGCCGCCGCACTGGCCCAGAACGGATCATGCATCGGGCTGGCCCAGGCCGACGCTTCGGGCAGCATTTTCGCTGCTCTCAAACCTGCCCAGGCAATCCGGGTGTCGGTGACTTGCACCATTAACGCCAGCGCCAGCAGCCCCATGGCGACTCGCGTTCGATAGCCGCGCACCACCAGATAAGTCAGCAATATCACGATGGCGTAAAACACCGGCCAGAACATCCGACCCGAGGCACGAAAAATACTCGCTGCACGCAGCACGAACTCTGGCAGCGGATAGCTGAACGTCTGCAGGCCGAATCCGATCTGGTTCGACAGCGCGAACAGCGTTAATCCGATCAACGCCAACAACAAGAACGGGCGACTGCACAACAAAGCCTTCAACGAGATACCACTTTTGTACCAGCCGATAGCGGCCAGCGGCAGCAGCAACAGGACACCCAACCCCAGGTAGTTGAAACCTTCGTAATCGCCTGCGCCCTTGGGAATGCCCGGCAAGACAAATGACCAACCGTCTGGATCCACCAGCGACAACAAGTTCATTCGATAAAAGCCGAAACCGCCGCCCGCCGCGCCATCGGTAATACTGAAATAACCCGCCTGCCAGCAGCACACGCTCACCAGCGCGAACAAGCCGCCCAGCTCGATAAAGACCTGACGGCGCGTCAGCTTGCCAGCCCACAACTTGCCAAACAGATCCGCGACCCAGATCAGCGCCACCATGCCCAACAGGTAAGCGTGAACCAATGCCGTCACGGCGAGCAATGCTGCCCACGCCAAACGTCGGCGCTCGAGTGCCGGGTGGAGTGCCAGATACAACGCCGCGAGAATCAGGAAGTGCCCGACCAGCGAAAGATGTCCACCGGTACGCAGAAACATCGGCGGCGAAAACACCAGGAGCCCTGTGCCGAGCAGGCGCAACACGGGGTTGTCGGTGATCAAGCCGAGCAGCTTCCAGGCAAACCAGGCCTGCAGAACGAAACACAGCAACAACCACATGCCGAAGTACTGGAATGTTTCCGGCAGCCACGCACCGAACGGCTTGAACAGCAACGCCAGCAGCGGATTGGAATCGGAAAAAATGATCGCACTGCCCAACTCCATTCCATAGGACGGATTCAGCCCGAGCGGAAAGGACCATGGAGAATGGCGGAAGAACACCCAGCCCAGGTAATGCGTCGCCGGGTCGCCGTCCTTGAGCCAGGCAATGTTTTGCGGATCAAGGGCACGCGGGCCGATTACCAGAAAAAACGCCAGCGCTCCCAGCAGGAGCGGCAACAGCGCCAAGGCCGGATGCTTGTTCAAGCCTTTCATCGATACGTCCAGAAATTGTGCAGCACAAAGGTGAACGCCGGAATGATCAGTGCCACGGCACCGATGCCCAGCAAATAGTGCAGTCCAGCCAATTGCGCTGCCCACGCAACGAACATCGCCAGCAAGAACCCGCCGAAGGACACCAGCATGAACCGCACCAATGTTCTGCCATGCAGCCGCGCGGAGAAACTCCAGGTGGTGTTGATCACGTAGGACACCACCGTCGCCACAGCGAATGCCACACCGTTGGCCAACGGCGGTTGCGGGGCCACGAAGTTGATGAACAGCACCGCCACCAGCGCATGCAGCGCGGTGACGAACAGCCCGGTCACGGCAAAGCGCAAACCGCGCTGGATCAACGCCGATCGGTCGGCTGAAGTCACGGTTTGCACGCCAGCACAAACACGCTCAGACCAGCCAGACGGTTCATCCGCATCAGCGGCAGTTCAAGGCGGCAGAGGGTCTTGAGCACGCCGTTGACCAACGGATGATGACGCTTGAGTTGAGACTGCGGCGCGGCGGCCTGCGGGCCTTGGGGCAGCAAACGCAAGACCGCCGCGATCGGAAACACCGCGCCGAAATAGTAGGCACCGCGCTGCACAGTCAAGCCGGCGTCACGGGCCAGGGCTTCAAACTGCGCCAGGGTGTAGCGGCGTTTGTGTTCGAGGAAATCGTCATGCCCGCTCCACAGAAACTGGAACGCCGGCACGGTCATCAGGAAACGACTGCCGGACGGCACTTTATCGACGTAAGCCTTGAGCAGGTCGAGGTCGTCGTCGACATGCTCCAGCACGTCCATCAGCAGCACCAGGTCCGCGTCGACGGCTTCGATATCGCGACGATAATGCACCGGTTTGCCGGCAGTGCTTGCATCAGAATCGGCGGGGTAGCTGATATCGACGCACCACGCCTCCTGCGCCGAGGTTTGGGTCAACAGATGATGCGAAAAAAAACCCGATCCGGCGCCCACGTCGAGAATCCGCGTGATCGGTGCCTCACCGAGCAGACGACGCGTTGCCGCCGCTTTAGAGCAGTAATACCAATGCTCGCCGATGCTGTCGCCGAGGATGTCGGTTTCCTTGAGATCCATGTATCAGTCCTTGGGGTCATAGACGCGACGCACCAGAAAAACCGGCCGGCGTTTGGATTCGATGTAAGTGCGCCCCAGGTACTCGCCGAGTACGCCGATGCCGATCAACTGCAGGCCACCGAGGAACGTCACGGCTACCATCAGCGAGGCATAACCGGGCATGTCGACGCCGTGGATCAGTGTGCGCACCACAATAAAAATGGCGAAGGCAAACGATACCAGCGAGACCACCGCGCCGATGTAAGTCCAGATTCGCAGCGGTTCGGTACTGAAACTGGTGATGCCCTCCAGGGCGAAATTCCACAGTCGCCAGCCGTTGAACTTGCTCTGCCCTGCCACGCGCTCGGGCCGCTCGTAATCCACATGGGTGGTGCGAAACCCCACCCAGGCAAACAGGCCCTTCATGAAGCGCCGGGACTCGGGCAAGGTCAGCAAGGCGTCGACCACGCAACGGTCCATCAGACGGAAATCACCGACGTTTTCCGGCAGCGGTTGCTCGGCGATTTTGTTGTGCAGGCGATAGAACCAGTGCGCCGAAGTCTGCTTGGCCCAAGTGTCGCTGCGGCGGCTGATGCGGTGACCGAGCACCACTTCATAGCCTTCGCGCCAGCGCTCGATCATTTGCAGAATGATTTCGGGCGGGTCCTGCAGGTCGGCATCGATGGGGACAATGATTTGCCCGGTGGCGATCTGCAGGCCAGCGGACAAGGCGGCCTCTTTGCCGAAGTTACGGCTCAGATCGACGATACGCAGCCGCGAATCGTGCCGCTGACGTTCCAGCAGCCCCTCAAGCGTGGCATCGGTACTGCCGTCATTGACGAACACCAGTTCCAGAGCAATCGAGGTCTGGTGCCGGAAGACTTCATCAATGCGCCGAATGAACGCGTCGAGACTGTCCTCCTCGTTAAAAACCGGGACAACCAGCGATAACGTGACCCGTGTGGCCTGTGCTGTTCCATGCTCAGTCAAAGGAATGCTCTTTTTATAGTGTTTGTCGGTCGTCGAAACATTTTCAACGCCATGAGCCGTCCCGTATTAAGCAGTAGCGCCGTTAGCCTTGCAAGGCGCAATTGGCGACATTCCGGCCAATCCAGACGCCATTGCGCACGCTCTAGTCCGCACTCCTCAGAAACATCTGCCAACGATTGGAAACAAATGCCCGATAGCGAAAAAAAACTCGCTCCGCTAGGCTTGCGTCGATGCGACACACAGGTTGTCGCAAACACCATCGCAAGGAGCGAACTGAATGTATTTCGAGATCTACAGGCAATCCCGAGGCACCGCGAGCACCGACAAAGGCCAATGGCGCTGGCGGCTGCGGGCGGGAAACCACGAGACGGTTGCCAGTGGCGAGTCCTATGTGAACAAGGCTGACTGTTTACACGTGATCGAGTTGATCAAGGGTGTGCAGAGCGATACGCCGGTGAAGGAGATCTGACTCCGCGATTGGCAGAGCGCCACGTCCTACAGCCTCTTCCTTTTTTGCCTGAAGCGCTGGCGAAGCACTTCCGCGCCCCTACGCTCTCCAGCGTGTGGGGCGATCCAGCCCTGTTACGCCATTTGACGTTCAACTCAAAAAAAGGAGCCGCACCATGGCTAGAGACAAAGCGAAAGACGACAAGCACTTCAATTGCACCCAAACACACGAAGCCGACTACGTCGCCAGCCTCTATCCGCACGCCAAGGACGAAGTGAAGACCTTCCTGGCCTCGGCTTGCAAGGACAACACCCTGCGTAACTCGACACACAAGGAAGTGTATGACTTGATCAAGCAGAAGCTGGGGCATCCGCAGCCGTGAGGAGCTGAGGCGGGGTCTCTAAAACCTGCAGAAACAAAAAAAGCCCCGTAGCTCTTCAGCTACGGGGCTTTTTTCTGTGTAATGGCGGAGAGATAGGGATTCGAACCCTAGGTACCGGTGAAGGTACAACGGATTTCGAATCCGTCCCATTCGGCCACTCTGGCATCTCTCCAACGGCGCGCATCATAACAACACTTCTGCCGAAAGCAAACCCTCTTTCGAAAATTTTCTCCGTGCTATCAGATGCTTGCGTCGATTAAAGCGGTACACCCAGACGATTGGCGACTTCTTCGTAAGCTTCGATGACGTCACCGAGGCCCTGGCGGAAGCGGTCTTTGTCCATCTTCTTCTTGGTGTCCTTGTCCCACAGACGGCAGCCGTCCGGGCTGAACTCGTCGCCCAGGACGATAGAACCGTCGCTGAACACGCCGAACTCAAGCTTGAAGTCCACCAGCAAGAGGCCTGCGTCGTCGAACAGTTTGCTCAGGACTTCGTTGACCTTCAGCGACAGTTCTTTCATGCGCGCCAGTTGCTCGGCGGTGCCCCAGCCGAATGCCACGACGTGGGATTCGTTGATGAACGGGTCGCCCTTGGCGTCGTCCTTCAGGAACAGTTCGAAGGTATACGGGTTGAGCTTCATGCCCTCTTCGACGCCCAGACGTTTTACCAGGCTGCCGGCAGCGTAGTTACGCACGACGCACTCGACCGGGATCATGTCCAGCTTCTTCACCAGGCACTCGTTGTCGCCCAGCAGCTTGTCGAATTGGGTCGGGATGCCGGCCGCTTCGAGTTTTTGCATGATGAAGGCGTTGAACTTGTTGTTCACCATGCCTTTGCGGTCGAGCTGCTCGATGCGCTTGCCGTCGAACGCCGAGGTGTCGTTGCGAAACAGCAGGATCAAGCGGTCAGCGTCATCGGTCTTGTAAACCGATTTGGCTTTGCCGCGGTAGAGTTCTTCACGTTTTTCCATGATGGGCTCCGCTTGCTAAGTAGATGGGCTAGGCGATATGGCGCCAGTCGAGCCCTGAATCTTGATCGGCCAGTTGCAGCCAGTCCGGGTCGCACCCGAGGGTGTCGACAAAACATTGCCGGGCCAGCTGCGGCAGGTTGTTCTTGCTGCTCAGGTGGGCGAGAACCAGATGCTGCAAGCCCTGCCACCCCAACTCGGCCACCAGGAATGCCGCCTGATGGTTGTTCAAATGTCCCAGCTCGCCGCCCACCCGCTGCTTGAGAAAGTACGGGTAATGACCACGTGCCAGCATGTCGCGGCAATGGTTGGACTCGATCATCAATGCATCGAGATCCCGATAACCGTCCAGCACCCGTTCGCAGTAGGAACCCAGGTCGGTCAGCAGGCCGAAGCGCCGCTGCTCGTTGTCACTGAATACATACTGAGTCGGCTCTTGCGCATCATGGGCCACGGCAATGACCCCGATGTTCAGTGCGCCGATCTGCAACTGCTCGCCGCCGGCGAGAAAGCCTGCGGGTTCGATCGGTTTGCGCATCCCGCGCAGTGTGCCGCGACTGAGGTAGACCGGCAGATTGTAGCGCCGAGACAGCAAACCCACGCCATGCACGTGGTCGGCATGTTCGTGGGTTACGAGTATCGCGCTCAGTTGCGCCGGATTCACACCCAGGCGCAACAGACGTTTTTCGGTTTCCCGCAGGGAAAAACCACAATCCACCAGCACATACGTATCAGCGCTGGCGATCAGCGTGCCGTTCCCTTGGCTACCGCTGCCGAGAACGGCAAAGCGCATGTGATCAACCCAGGTTGTCCTGAATCACACTCAACACTTTGCGGGCCACATCGGCCGGCGCAACGGTGTTGATGTTCTTCTCGACGGTTACCTGAACGTTTTCACCGACCTTGCTCAGGCGCACCTGATAACGCTCGGCGCGGGCTTCAACTTCTTCCTTGGTCGGCGCACTGCCGAACAGGCTGCTGAAGAAACCAGGCTTCTCGTCCTTCTTCTCGGCTTTTTCGGCCAGGTTGATGTAATACAGACCCAGGCTGCGGTTGATGTCCTCAACTCGCCATTGACCTTGCTCCAACGCACGACCGACGCTCGACCAGGCACGATCCAGATCCGGACCGACGTTCAACACCGGGTTGCCGCTGCCGTCTTCGCTGAGGCTGACACGGCTTGGGGTATCGAAATCACGCGAAGCCAGCATCGACACCGAACCACCCTTCTCGGATGTCCGGCTCATGCTCGCCAGCATGTCGTCGACCAGCGCTGCGTCCAGGCCAGTGTTGACCGAACGGTTGGTGAAATCGACGTCAGCGGTGCTGCCGGCAGGACGCTCGGCGCTGACCACGTAGATTTCACTGGTGTTGCGCTGCACGCCTGGCTCGATGCGCACCCGCACGCGGGTTTCGCTGTCGGCGCCGACACCCGCTGCGCTCAGGCGCTTGGCCATGGCGGCGGACAGCTCGTCGGAATGCTGCCAGGTGGTGGTGAATTCACCGGTTTGCGGACGCTGTTCATCCAGACGGAAACCGTTGTCCTGGAAGAACTGCACCGCCACTGGCCAGACTTCGGCCGGTGGGTGCTGGGCCACGACCCAACGCGAGTCACCGCTCTTCTGCAGCGAGTAGTCGGTTGCATCGGCAATCGCCGTCAGCGGTTGTGGACGCGGTACCACGTATTCGCCCTTGGCAGTGTCATCGGCCACGTTGCGCGGGATCGGCAACAGTGGATCCAGACGCTTGGAGGTGCTGACATTCGGTGGCAATTGCATCGGTGCAGTCTGTTGCGCTTCCAGGTAATCGCTACCACGGTCACGGAAATAACCTTCCGGGCCCCAGACCCATCCGCAGCCACTGGTGCTGGAGATAATCAAGGCAAGTGCGGAAAGTCCGGCCATTCGCTTCATGCGTTGTACTTCCTCAATTAAACCAGGACGCTGCACTGGCGCAGGGCCGTGCGAAGCGTTTCATGACAAGGAGCGCTCAGCCAGGTCAGCGGCAGGCGGATGCCTTCGTGCATCAGGCCCATTTCAACCAAAGCCCACTTCACCGGAATCGGGTTGGCTTCGATGAACAGGTCCTTGTGCAGCGGCATCAGTTTTTCATTGATTGCCCGTGCGGTATCGGCGTCGCCTTTCAACGCGGCCTCGCACAGGTCAGCCATTTCGCGCGGGGCGACGTTGGCTGTTACGGAGATATTGCCTTTGCCACCCAGCAGGATCAGCTCGACCGCGGTCGGATCATCGCCGGACAGCACGATGAAGTCCTTGCTCACGCCGTCGATGATGGCTTTGGCGCGTTTCAGGTCACCGGTGGCTTCCTTGATGCCGATGATGTTCGGCACGGTGGACAGGCGAATCACCGTCTCGGCCTGCATGTCGCAGGAGGTGCGGCCGGGAACGTTGTAGAGAATCTGTGGAATGTCGACGGCTTCGGCAATGTGCTTGAAGTGCTGGTACAGGCCTTCCTGGGTCGGTTTGTTGTAGTACGGAACTACCAGCAGGCAGGCGTCGGCGCCGGCTTCCTTGGCATTGCGGGTCAGCTCGACGGCTTCGCGGGTCGAGTTGGCGCCGGTACCGGCGATCACCGGAATGCGCCCGGCTACCTGTTTGACCACGGCTTTGATGACGGCGATGTGTTCTTCTACATCAAGGGTCGCCGACTCGCCGGTAGTACCGACCGCGACGATGGCATGGGTGCCGTTCTTGAGATGGAAGTCCACGAGTTTGCTGAGGCTGTCCCAGTCAAGACGCCCTTGTGCATCCATGGGAGTGACCAGTGCCACCATACTGCCCGCAATCATGAAACCGCTCCTGCCGGAAAAAGAGAGCGGTAATGGTACTGGCGCCAAGATGCTTGCACAAGCGAAGTACTGCGCCGCCATTCCCCTTGGCGTCGGTTTTCGCTACCCTTCAGACTTTGATCGGTACAGATCAGCTTGTACGCCGGGTACCAGCCTCCCCTTTCGGCCTCCCAGGCCCCGTTCCAGGGTCGCAGTTGCACGTTCCGCCTTTATTGGAGCGAATTGCGAGCCAGGTTCCGAGGCTTTCTGAACGGGCACGCGCAGACGCATCCCGACGGCCAACGCCCATCGACCTACCGACCGCTCATCGCTTTAGGAATGCTGCATGTCCACCCCCACAGTTCGCGAACAATTCCTTGTCATCAGTGCCCTTGGCGCCAACCCCATGGAGCTGACTAACGTCCTGTGCCGCGCCAGCCATGAAAATCGCTGCGCCGTCGTCACGTCCCGCCTTACCCGCCACGGCGAGTGCAGTGCCCTGGTGCTGGAAGTTTCCGGTAGCTGGGACGCGCTGGCCCGCCTTGAAGGCAGCCTGCCGACCCTGGCCAAGCGCCACGCCTTCACCGTCAACGTGGTACGCAGTGCGGCGCTGGAAAATCGCCCGCAAGCACTGCCTTATGTAGCTTATGTCAGCTCGGCGTATCGCCCGGACATCATCAATGAGCTGTGCCAGTTTTTCATGGACCACAACGTCGAGCTGGAAAACCTGACCTGCGACACCTATCAGGCGCCGCAGACCGGCGGCACCATGCTCAACGCCACGTTCACCGTAACGCTGCCGGCCGGCACCCAGATCAGTTGGCTGCGCGACCAGTTCCTGGACTTCGCCGACGCAATGAACCTGGACGCGCTGATCGAACCTTGGCGCCCCCAAAACCCAATGTAAGGAAGCTTTCATGGCCGTTGTCATCGACCAACCGGTTGCGGATTTCGAAGCACCTGCCACCAGCGGGCAGACCATCAGCCTGTCTGTCTTGAAGGGCAAGCAAGTGGTGATCTACTTCTATCCGAAGGACAGCACCCCGGGCTGCACCACCGAAGGCCAGGGCTTTCGTGACCAGTATGCGGCGTTTCAGGCTGCCAACACGGAGATCTTCGGTATTTCCCGCGACAGCCTGAAGTCCCACGAGAACTTCAAGTGCAAGCAGGAGTTTCCGTTCGAGCTGATCAGCGACAAGGACGAAGCGGTCTGCCAGCTGTTCGACGTGATCAAGTTGAAGAAGCTGTACGGCAAGGAATACCTGGGCGTCGATCGCAGCACGTTTCTGATCGACAAAAACGGTGTGCTGCGTCAGGAATGGCGCGGCGTGAAAGTGCCGGGGCATGTGGATGCGGTGCTGGCTGCGGCTCAGGATCTGAATAAAGCCTGAAGATCAAAAGATCGCAGCCTGCGGCAGCTCCTACATTGGAATGTGTTTCCCTGTAGGAGCTGCCGCAGGCTGCGATCTTTTGGCTTTTATAGTAACGGAGCCACCACAGGCTCCTTGCGCGGCCATGCATCCAGCACGGCCTTGAACAGCGTCGCCAGCGGAATCGCAAAGAACACGCCCCAGAAGCCCCACAACCCGCCAAACAACAGCACCGCGCAGATGATGGCCACGGGGTGCAGGTTGACCGCCTCGGAAAACAGCAAAGGCACCAGCACGTTGCCATCCAGCGTCTGAATGATTCCGTAGACCGCCATCAGATAAATGAACTGATCGCTCCAGCCCCATTGGAATAGCGCGATCAGCAGCACCGGTACGGTCACCACCACCGCACCGACGTACGGCACGACCACCGACACCCCGACCAGCAACGCCAGCAGCGCCGCATAGTTAAGGCCGAGTGCGACGAAGGCGATGTAGGTCACGCCGCCGCAGATCACGATTTCGATGACCTTGCCACGAATGTAGTTGGCAATCTGCCGGTTCATCTCCTGCGCGACCCGGGTGATCAGCGTCCGCTCGCGAGGCAGATAGCCGCGCACCCACTCGCCGATCATGGCCCGATCCTTGAGAAAGAAAAACACCAGGATCGGCACCAGCACCAGATAGATCATGATATTGACCAGCAGCGGCAGGCTCGACAGTGAAAAGGTCAGCGCCCACTGCCCGAATTTGCCGATTTCACCACGCGCGGCTTCGATGGCCTGCAGCACCTGCTCATCGGAGACCAGGTGCGGATAGCGCTCGGGCAGCAACAGCAGCAGCGACTGCCATTTGGCGAGCATGCCCGGCAGTTCGTTGAACAACGTGATCAACTGATGCCAGAGCAGCGGCAACACCACCACGATAAACACCAGCAATACGCCCATGAACAGCGCAAACACCAGGCCCACCGCCGCCGCACCAGGCACGCGCATACGCTCAAGAGCAAGCACCAGCCCCTGCATCAGGTACGCCAGCACCATCCCCGCCAGTACCGGCGCGAGCATGCCACCGAGCGTGAGCACTGCGGTGAAGGCGAGAAACAGCAGCACTGCCAGCACCACCGCTTCTTCGTCGGAAAAGTAGCGCTGAATCCAGTCGCGTAACACTTTGAACATCAATAATCCCTAGGTCTTTTACGCGGGGGGGGGGTCAGGCTTTTTTCAACCAGTAACGATAAACGCCTGCTTCGTCTTCTTCGCGCAGCAGCGTATGACCGGCCAAACGGGCAAAGGTGCGGAAGTCGCGCTGCGAGCCCGCGTCCGTGGCGATTACCTTGAGTATGGCGCCGCTGGGCAGCTTGTTGAGCTCCATTTTGGCCTTGAGCAACGGCAACGGGCAATTCAGGCCACTGGCGTCCAGTTCACAATCATGGGCTACAGCGTCAGTCATTGCGTCACTCCGGTTCAGATGGTCGAGCGGCCTAGAATATCTGGTCGCGGGCCCGGTGTCCGGCTACAGTAAGGTCTTTGTCTTCTAAGGCTTTGTGCATGACATTTCTGCGCCCTACCCTGTTGACGCTCGCTTGCCTGCTCGCCTCACCGGGCTTTGCCGACGATCTGCCGTCACTTGGCGACGCCAGTTCTGCCATTGTCTCACCGCAACAGGAATATCAGCTGGGCCGCGCCTGGCTGGCGATGTTGCGCAGTCAGGTTGCACAACTCAACGATCCGCAACTCAAGGACTACGTCGAGTCCAGCGTCTACAAGCTGGTGGAAACCAGCCAGGTAACTGACCGCCGCCTGGAATTCATCCTGATCAACAGCCCGCAACTCAACGCCTTCGCGGCGCCAGGTGGCGTGGTCGGGGTCAACGGCGGGCTGTTCCTCAATGCGCAGACCGAAGGCGAATATGCCTCGGTACTGGCTCACGAACTGGCTCACTTGTCGCAACGTCACTTTGCTCGCGGCGTCGAAGCTTCGCAACGGATGCAGGTACCGATGATGGCGGCGCTGCTGGCTGGCATCGTGATTGCCGCTGCCGGTGGTGGTGATGCCGGGATCGCGACCATTGCCGGCAGTCAAGCAGCAGCCATTCAATCGCAACGTACCTTCTCGCGCCAGAACGAACAGGAAGCCGACCGTATTGGCATCCTCAACCTGGAAAAGGCCGGATACGACCCGCGCTCGATGCCGACCATGTTCGAACGCCTGATGCGCCAGTACCGCTTCGACGCCAAGCCGCCGGAATTTCTGCTGACTCACCCGGTAACCGAGTCGCGTATCGCTGACACCCGTAACCGCGCAGAACAAGCGCCAGCCGGCGGCATTGAAGACAGCATGCGCTATCAGTTGATCCGCGCCCGCGTTCAGCTGATCTACGAAGAAACACCGGGACTGGGGGCCAAGCGCTTCCGCGCACAACTGGACGAGAACCCGAAGAATGACGTGGCGCGCTATGGCCTGGCAATCGCCCAGGTCAAGGGTGGTCAGCTCAATGAAGCGCGGGAGAACCTCAAGCAATTGCTGGCCAAGTCGCCCAACGAGATCATCTACAACCTCGCGCAGATCGACCTGGACATCACCAACAACCGCCTGCCGGACGCGCAAACCCGGGTTGACCGGATGCTCACGCAATACCCGGGCAATTACCCGCTGAATCAGGTTCGTGTCGATCTGTTGCTGAAACAGAATCGCACCGCCGACGCGGAAAAAGCCCTCGACAGCTTGCTCAAATCTCGTCCGAACGATCCGGACGTGTGGTATCAGGTCGCTGAAACTCGTGGCCTGTCCGGCAATATCATCGGCCTGCATCAGGCTCGCGCCGAATACTTTGCGCTGGTGGGGGACTATCGTCAGGCGATCCAGCAGCTCGATTTTGCCAAACGCAAGGCGGGCAGCAACTTCCCGCTGTCCTCGCGAATCGATGCGCGCCAGCGTGAACTGATGGAGCAGGAACGCATGATCAAGGACATGATGGGCTAAGTGTTCATCAGCGACATAAAAGTTTCAGGCATAAAAAAAACCGCCTCTTTCGAGGCGGTTTCTTATTTCACTGCAACCTGATTATTCAGCCAGTTTGAAGGTGATGAAACTCGCGCGACCTTCGCGCAGAACGCGCATCGAAACTGAACGGTTCTTCGGCAGCGCCTTGGCGATCTCGCCGAACTCTTTGGTAGAGCCAATGGCCTGGTTGTTCAGGTGCGTGATCACGTCACCCGGCTGCAAACCGATCAGCGCCGCAGGACCATCCTGAACCTCCTTGATCACCACACCGCCCTTGAGGTCGTAGGTTTTCTTCTGCTCAGCGGTCAGTTCCGCCACCGAAACGCCGAGGCGATTGCTGCTGCTTTCCGCACCGGACTTCGGCAGTGCTGCCAGCTCTTTGTCCTCATCAGGAATCGCGCCGACAGTCAGCTCGACATTCTTGCGCTTGCCGTCACGAATCACTTCGAGGTTGGCTTTGGCGCCCGCTTTCAGCGCACCGACCAGGTGTGGCAGGTCGGCGGACATGACGATCGGCTGACCGTTCATGCTCAGGATCACGTCGCCCACTTGCAAGCCACCCTTGGCAGCCGGACCGTCATCCTGAATCTGCGCAACCAGCGCTCCGGCCGGCTTATCAAGACCGAACGATTCAGCCAGATCCTTGTTTACTTCCTGAATAACCACGCCCAGCCAGCCGCGGCTGACCTTGCCACCGCTTTTCAGCTGATTGGAAACGTCCATCGCCACGTCGATCGGGATGGCGAACGACACGCCCATGAAGCCACCGGAACGGGTGTAGATCTGCGAGTTGATCCCGACCACTTCACCGTTCAGGTTGAACAGCGGGCCACCGGAGTTACCCGGGTTGATCGGCACGTCGGTCTGGATGAATGGCACGTAGTTTTCGTTCGGCAGGCTACGGCCAACGGCGCTGACAATGCCTTGGGTCACGGTGTGGTCAAAGCCGAACGGCGACCCGATCGCCACCACCCACTGACCGGCTTTCAGGTCCTGAGACTTGCCGAGTTTGAGCACCGGCAGATCCTTGCCGTCGATTTTCAGCAGGGCCACGTCGGAGCGCGGATCGGTGCCGATCAGCTTGGCTTTCATTTCACTGCGATCTGCCAGACGCACGAGGATTTCGTCGGCATCGGCAATCACATGGTTGTTGGTCAGGATGTAGCCATCCGAAGAAATGATGAAGCCCGAACCCAGCGATTGTGCTTCACGCTGACGGTCGCCGCGCGGCGAACGCTGCTGAGGCGGCATGCCACGCTCGAAGAACTCGCGCAACATCGGCGGCAAGCCTTCCAGGTCAGGCATCTGCTGGTTCACCTTGCGATCCGGCAGTTTCTGCGTGGTACTGATGTTCACCACCGCAGGCGAGGCCTGTTCAACCAGTTGGGTGAAGTCAGGCAAGTCGGCCGCCTGGACAGCGGGGACAGCCTGACCCAGCACCAGCACGGTGGCGAAAATGGAGAGATAAGACTTCAAGCTAAGTATCGACATACAGCTCCCGTTACGACGAGCAGGGTTAAGCGATATGGAGCAAGGAACACCGGGAACCGCGGGCCGGTATTTTTGTTCCGGGAACAACAGACAAGGCCAGAGCCGTGAGGCTCTGACCTATAAAAAACTTTCGGGTGATTTGCAAATGAAAATGCTGAGCAAACATTTCATCTACGTCTCGACGAAGAGGTGGAAATGACTGAAATCAGCTCACTGCTTGCTGGTTGCAGCGCCATCATTGCGCATCGACAAAGCAATGCGTTCAGCTGTGCCAATTGGAATTTCTCCGACCACCGTGACCATCATCTCACCCTCGGGCGTGGTGAGGCGGCGAGAAACGGCAACAGTCGGCCCCAACTGCGTGCGGGTGTCAGTCACTGTCGCACCGTTGAGTGGCTCCAGGAACACCGAGAAACGCGCCAGACCGTCGTCATACATCAGGCTGTTGACCTGAGTCTTGGTTTCCGGATCTTTGTGCGAGGTACTGCTGGTCAGCACGAACCCCGGAGGCAGCCAGTCCGAATGCCAGACCTGAGCCGTCTTCACCGCAGACGCTTTGTCACTGTCCAAGGTGATGGCCTTGCAATCGGTGCCCGCCTGCAAATCTTTATCCGACGGGACATCAGCGGTATCAAGGCTGGTGAACTGGAAACGCTCGAGCAACTGCCCCTTGTCATTGAGCAGCAGTGAC
>NZ_JABULD010000660.1:0-3554 GCF_014060985.1 Pseudomonas sp. MD195_PC81_125 | reverse complement strand
GAGTGGGAGGGGGTTTTATCCGGGGGGTGGGGAGGCGCAGCGACCGTTTTGGCGCAGCCAAACACAGCGAGAGGAGGTGCAGCGAAGCAAACCGTAGGCGCTGTACCCCGGATGAATCCCGGAGCGAAGGAACCCGAGCCTAAGCGAGGGCCGAACGTCAGGGTAAAGCCCTTTGGTTACTTTGGGGCGTTTGCCAAAGTGACCCGCCGTAAGGGCGGAACCCTAAGCAGCCGCTACCGCAGCAACAGATATACACCCAAAAACATCAGACAACAAAAAGGCGCCCGAAGGCGCCTTCTTGTCTTACAGCAGTCAGGCCATCTCAGCCGTGGTTTCGAAGTCAAACGTCAACTCACCATCCTTGATGTCGATATGCACCACACCGCCATGCTCGGCCAGCTCGCCAAACAGAATCTCCTCCGCCAGCGGACGCTTGATCTTGTCCTGGATCAGACGCGCCATCGGACGTGCGCCCATCGCCGAGTCATAACCACCCGCCGCCAGCCAGCTACGCGCGGCATCAGTGACCTCAAGCAGCACACGCTTGTCTTCCAGCTGCGCCTGCAGTTCGGTAAGGAACTTGTCCACCACACTTTTGATGACCTCATGGCTGAGGCGACCAAACTGGATAATGGTGTCCAGACGGTTACGGAATTCCGGCGTGAAGCTCTTCTTGATCACTTCCATCGCATCAGACGAATGATCCTGATGAGTGAAACCGATCGAAGCACGCGCCGCAGTTTCGGCACCGGCGTTGGTGGTCATGATCACGATCACATTGCGGAAATCCGCCTTGCGCCCGTTATTGTCGGTGAGCGTACCGTGGTCCATCACCTGCAGCAGCAGGTTGAAGACTTCCGGATGCGCCTTCTCGATTTCATCGAGCAGCAATACGCAGTGCGGTTGCTTGGTGATCGCTTCGGTCAACAAACCGCCCTGATCAAAGCCGACATAGCCCGGAGGCGCACCGATCAGACGCGATACGGTGTGACGCTCCATGTACTCGGACATGTCGAAGCGCACCAGTTCGATGCCCAGCGCTTTGGCCAGTTGCCGCGCGGCCTCGGTTTTACCGACACCGGTGGGCCCTGCGAACAGGAACGAACCGACAGGCTTGTCAGGCGACTTGAGCCCGGCACGAGACAGCTTGATCGCGGTCGACAGCGAATCGATCGCCGCGTCCTGACCAAATACCGTCAGCTTCAGGTCACGCTCCAGATTGCGCAGCAGTTCCTTGTCGGAGCTGGTGACATGTTTCGGCGGAATCCGCGCGATTTTCGCCACGATGTCTTCAACCTGTGGCACGTCAATGCGCTTCACGCGCTTGTCGGCCGGCTGCAGACGCTGGTAGGCACCCGCTTCGTCGATCACGTCGATGGCCTTGTCCGGCATGTGCCGGTCATTGATATAACGCGATGCCAGTTCAGCAGCCGCGCGCAACGACTCATCGCTGTATTCGATGTTGTGGTGCTGCTCGAAACGCCCCTTCAGGCCGCGCAGGATACCGATGGTGTCCTCCACCGACGGCTCGACGACATCGACTTTCTGGAAGCGTCGTGCCAACGCACGATCCTTCTCGAAGATGCCGCGAAATTCCTGGAACGTGGTCGAGCCGATGCAGCGGATGTCGCCAGACGATAGCAGCGGCTTGAGCAGGTTCGAGGCATCCATCACGCCACCGGACGCGGCACCCGCACCGATGATGGTGTGGATCTCGTCGATGAACAGGATCGCCTGCGGACGTTTTTTTCAGTTCATTGAGCAGCGCCTTGAAGCGCTTCTCGAAATCACCGCGATACTTGGTGCCTGCAAGCAGAGCGCCGAGGTCGAGCGAATAGACGACGCTGTTGGCCAGCAGATCCGGCACCTGGTTGTCGACAATGCGCTTGGCCAGGCCTTCGGCAATCGCGGTTTTACCCACGCCCGCCTCGCCCACCAGCAGCGGATTGTTCTTGCGTCGACGCGCGAGGATCTGCGCGACACGCTCGACTTCCGTCTCACGACCGACCAGCGGATCGATCCGCCCCTGGCGAGCAAGTTCGTTGAGATTGCTGGCATAAGCGTCCAGCGGATTGCCTGAAGAAGAAGACTCACCGCCCTCGTCGTCCTGCATATCTTGTTCACCTTCAGAGTGATCGCCATGCCCCGGCACCTTGGAGATGCCATGGGCGATATAGTTGACGACATCAATGCGCGCAACGCTCTGCTGTTTCAGCAGGAACACGGCCTGACTCTCTTGCTCACTGAAGATTGCAACCAGCACGTTGGCGCCAGTCACTTCGCGTTTGCCCGAGCTCTGTACATGAAAAACAGCACGTTGCAGTACACGCTGGAAGCCCAGGGTTGGCTGGGTTTCGCGATCTTCGTCGTGGACGGGGATCAATGGCGTGGTTGAGTCGATGAACTCCTGCAGGTCGTGCTTGAGTTTGTCGAGGTTTGCGCCGCAGGCACGCAATACGGTGGCGGCAGCCTCATTGTCCAATAGGGCCAGCAGCAGGTGTTCGACGGTCATGAATTCATGACGCTTCGAACGAGCCTCCTTGAAGGCAAGATTGAGGGTGACTTCGAGCTCGCGGTTTAACATAGCTTCACCTCATACCCAAGTGGTCGGCGATTAACCGTCCTTCTCGATTTCACAGAGTAGCGGATGCTGGCTTTCCCTGGCGTACTGGTTGACCTGCATGGCCTTTGTCTCGGCGATGTCGCGGGTAAACACTCCACATACTGCCCGTCCTTCTGTGTGAACGGCCAGCATGACCTTGGTCGCCAGCTCGCGATTCAGGTTAAAAAACACCTCGAGCACTTCGACGACGAAATCCATCGGTGTGTAGTCATCGTTGAACAAAACCACCTTGTACATCGGCGGCGCCTGTAACGCAGGCTTTGCTTCCTGAACAGCAACGCCTGCCGAATCGTCGTCGTGCTCCTGTGGAAGATCCTTCTGGAGAAGCGGGCGATCCTGATTGAATGTTAGTCGAATCTGGCTGATTGCATGCATGGAAAGAAAGGTTCGTCAGTTGTGCAAATACAGTGGTGGGGGCGGCTGTATACCTTTTCAACTCCGACTGCCCGGTCACCTTGACTATCGGGAAAACGGTGTTACAACCAATAGAGCCCACAGTGGGTAAAAAAGATCCGCGGAGTCAATCTTTTTAACGGATTCGATTGCGGATGAATTGGATGATACTCCAGCGATGGAGACTGTTGCAGAGGGATTTGAGCATGGCTGTCGGCAAGGTGAAATGGTTCAACAATGCCAAGGGGTTCGGTTTCATTAACACCGACTCCCGCGAGGGGAAGGACGAGGATGGCAAGGAGATCGATTTCTTTGCCCATTACTCCGCCATTGAAATGGACGGGTACAAAACCCTTAAAGCCGGGCAAGAAGTCAAATTCGAGATCGTGCAAGGGCCGAAAGGCCTGCACGCCATAAAAATTCAGAATGTCGAGGCCGCAAAAGATAGTGCCTCGACAGCCGCTCATCACCAATCCGTGACCAGCTGAAGCCAACCGGACACCTGCCAGAAAACAAACCGCCCGGCTCGATCACTCGA
>NZ_JABULD010000131.1:0-27229 GCF_014060985.1 Pseudomonas sp. MD195_PC81_125 | reverse complement strand
GTGGGAGCGGGATGAACTGGATATCCCGATCCCACCCCCGATCCCTGTGGGAGCGAGCCTGCTCGCGAAGGCGCCAGTCCATTCAAAACCCATATTGCCTGACCCACCGCTATCGCTTGCAGGCAAGCTCCCACAGTGATTTTGTGGTGTGCCCGATTTGAGTGAACACCGCCCGGACCCTGTGGGAGCGGGCTTGCCCGCGAAGGCGTCGGCACATTCAACATCTCTGTCGGCTGACCCACCGCCATCGCGGGCAAGCCACGCTCCCACAGTGGTTCGGGGTGAAACAAATATCTTGATCGACAACCCAATCCCTGTGGGAGCGAGCCTGCTCGCGAAGGCGTCAGTCCATTCAAAATCCATGTTGCCTGACCCACCGCTATCGCTTGCAGGCAAGCTCCCACAGTGATTTTGTGGTGTACCCGATTTGAGTGAACACCGCCGGACCCCGTGGGAGCGGGCTTGCCCGCGAAGGCGTCGGCACTGCCACCCTCGCAACCGCCTGATCCCACCTCCAAATGCCGCCCACAAAAAAGGGGACTTTCGTCCCCTTGCACTATCGCCTGGCTTGTCACCAGTCCATCAATAAATATCTTTCGACAACAGCGTAAACGGCGTCTTCACCAGGATCTTCAGATCCAGCCACAACGACCAGTTATTGATGTAATGCAGGTCCATCTCCACCCGACGCTGCATCTTGTCGAGGGTGTCGGTCTCGCCACGGCAGCCGCTGATTTGCGCCAGCCCGGTGATGCCCGGTTTGATTCGGTGGCGGGCCATGTACGCGAGGATTTTCCCCGAGTAGTAGTGGTTGTGCGCCACCGCGTGCGGGCGTGGGCCGACCAGGGCCATCTGCCCTTGCAGCACATTGAACAACTGCGGCAGCTCATCCAGCGAGGTGCGGCGGATGAAGCGCCCGACGGCGGTAATCCGCGAGTCATTGCGGCTGGCCTGGACCACCTCGCGATCATCGTGCACGCGCATCGAGCGGAATTTCCACACCTGAATCACCTTGCCGTTCCAGCCGTGGCGATCCTGTTTGAAGAACACCGGCCCCGGCGAGTTGATCTTCACCGCCAACGCGATGAACAGCAGCACCGGGCTCAACAGAATGATCGCCAGCAGCGCCACGCCTTTTTCCACCAGACTTTTGCTCAACGCAGCAGTAGGGCGGCTGGTCAACGGGCTTTCGTTGAGGCAGATTGCCGGCAGACCATCCACGACCTTCACCGAGTGGTTGAGCAGGGTCAGACTGTTCAAGTCCGGCACCCAGACCACATCAACGTTGGCCCCGAGCAAATCGACGTACATCGCTTCGATTTTCGCCGCTTCCGCCAGCGGCAGGGTGATGTACAGACGGCGGATGTCATGATCCTTGATCAGTTGCAGCAGATCTTCCTGATCGCCCACCACCCGTGGTGCATCCGAATCCAGAACCGGTTTCGTGCCATTGCTGACCAAACCTACCAGTGGCAGGTTTTCCACCAGACTGATCTTCTGCGCCAGGCCCAGCGCCAACTCACCCGTACCGACAATCAGGGTTTTCTGCGCATTGGTGCGGGAACGCTGGTAGTACTTGGAAAACGCATGCAGCGGCGCGTACAGCAGCGCCTGACCGAGGAAGCCGTACACCGCCCAGCTCAGCGTCACTTCACGGGAAAACACCTCGTCGGCCTTGCACACGAACGCGATGCCGGCCAGCGCGAGCATGGTCATCGACCAGCCCATGAACAGACGTCCCAGACCCGTCAGGTAATTGTCCTGTTTGCGGTATACGCCGCTGAACGTGTACGCCGGTACCGAGGCCAGTACCGCCAGTGTTGCGCACAGGCGGTAATAGAACTCGACGGTGCCGGTATGGCGTTCAGCAAGTACGAACAACAGCGCGACAATGAAACCCTGCGCCAGCGCCCATTGGCCCCAGAAGGTAAGTCCCTTGAGGCCGTTATTTCGATTGATCCGTAGAGAGAGTTCCATGAGATATCCCCAGAAATACGTCCATTCAGGTTTCGACAGTTAAAGTCCGAGTTGCTAGATAGGCTTGTTGTTGTTATTGGACGAGTGTCCTGAGGTAACAACGTCGATAGGCCGAACTGTCGTCAATCAATAGACTAAGTTATTGCCGGAGAGGGTGTCTGACGAGTTCTAACAAGATGGCACTGTGCCAACTTTCAAACAATCAAATACAAGGCTGTTAGAAAAGGTCGTGGAGCAAGGGGTGAATAAATGATGTTGTGTTTGTTACTGTAGGAGGGGTGGAGGCAGGGAACTTTTATTTACCAGGGAGGTGAAGTCAAACAGAGTGCTCTTGTTGTTTTTGTAATCGCACTGTTTTCTGTTTGTTTTGTTCGCGGAGATCGTGCGTGTTTACGCAACGATTTCCTGGATGAGGCAATAACCGCGGTTTCTTACGGCACGGAACAATCGCTCCCCATTACTGGCGCTTTTGAACTTGTCCTGCAGGCGACTCAGGCACATCTCCAGGCCACGATATTGTTCCGGTTCACGGCCGATGCTGAGGATCAGATCGTCGCGGCTGACAACGCGCTCTTCGTGATGGAGCATTTTGCGCACCAGCGCGGTTTCCAGTCCGGTCAGGCTGATTTCGACGCCTTCCTTGATCAGGGCGCCTTGATCATCGTCCAGATGCCAGGTCGTGTTGCCAGTGGCAGCGTCTTCAATGGCGGCAGTGCGGTTGTCGCTCTCTGCACTCTGAACCGGCTTCGCCGATTGTGCGGACATCCATTCCGATTCGAGGGTGGCGAGGATGCGCTGGGTGTCGTGTTCAATCGTGCGGGCCACGTGTTTGCGGGTGCCGCTTGGGTAAGAGAACTCCATCAGCATGGGCGCGGAAGAGGGCGAAGTAGCACCTTCAATAAACATTTGTGCCTGAGACGTGCCAAACGAATTGAAGCGCTCGCTGGACAGAATGCTCTCAAGTTCACGCTGCGACGTTGTACTGTGAGTCACGACGACAAAATATTTTCTCGGGAGGGTTGTACTCGTTTCCATGTCTCTCTCCTAAAATGTGCACCAAAATGGGCGAAAAGATAAATCGGCAGGCGAGCAATGACTTCCTCGGAAGTAATCGACAGGCAGGGTCTGGGCTTAAAATGGCCCTCGATAAGTTCCACTCGTTCTGCTGCTATGTTGTGAAGTTTATTGTTATGGTTCGGTGTAGCCGTGCTCATTCAATGGCTTGATTATAATTAGATGTGAAGTACAACTAGAGCGGTATGGTTGCATATGACGATCCTTCGTAATTATGCAAAGAGGATGGCTGCCCGAGAGTCAGGCAGTCGATATCAGACCCCGCATCAGGCGATAGCCGTAGCCGCGGATGCTCTGAATCGCGTTCGTACCATACATGTCCTTGATTTTTCCACGCAAGCGGCTGATGGATTTTTCCAGCGCTCTCGGATCGTAGAAATGGGTGTTGAGCCCCATGATGCTGGCGATTTCATCATGGCTGAGAATGTGATTGCTGGTCTGCGCAAAGGCTTCCAGGATCTTCATCTCGGCGAACGAGATGTCGAGTTTCTGACGGGGGCTGCCCAGCAGGCAGATACGCGTAGGGTCGAGCGTCAGATTGATATCCCGCTGCCATTCTTCACTGTTGAAGAACTCACCGAGCAGCTCGTCGCCCTCGTCGGCAAGGGTATTGAGTTTGATACAGAAGTCGGCACCGGCCAGAAAATACTTGATCTTGTTGAACGCGCCGCGACCGGTAATGACCGCGCAGATGATCGGCTTCAAGTTGTCGCTGCGCAGGCTTTCGATCAGCGCAAGATTGTCTTCCAGCGCTTGCGGAGTATCGATAACGATGAAAATGGCGCGATACGGACCAGAAAGTTCATTGTTGAAGGAACTAGTGTACGAACCGGCCTCAAGTGCCATATCAGTGTGTACGTGCTTCGCGATCAGCGCCCTGAAATGTTCGGCCACGCCACGGGTACGACCCAGAGTAAGAACACCGGGTACGTCGTTCGTCGGGCGCGGACTTCTAGTCGCCAAGTTCCCTGAGAGCATCATGCATTGACTCGAATTAGGTGCTGACATCGGGATGTTAAAGCACCGGTTCTCATCTGTGACTGACAATTGGTAACATTCACGCGATTTTTAGACGTGGCTCCCGAGTTTTCTAACAATAATTAAGCATTTCAAGCTTTTAGTTGATTTTCTCGGGGCTGTGAACTAGTCGTTACATGGTGGCAATGTGGAATTGTGCCACTATTTTGAATCTATGGCGATGGCTTTGTTCATGTCCAATTGCCACTGTTCACGATCCTGAGACAGTGTGAGCTGGATCACACTTTATTGGCGAATCGAACTTTTTTCTACTATAGGCCTAAATATTTTTCGGGTAGTTCGTAGGCGGACGTTTATTAACATGGCTTGAGTGTGTCTTTTGATAAGACATATTCTCCGTCGCCTGATCAGGCAATGGGTGTCGCGTTATACCGATTGTTTAACTTCAGATACTCAATTCCTGAATACAGTTGACCGGTCGCTCAGCAAGAGCGCTCTGACGGAGGATTAATGGATTTCTGGACCTTTATCCAGGTGTTGATTTTGGGCGCAGTGGAAGGCCTGACCGAGTTCTTGCCGATCTCCAGTACCGGCCACCAGATCATCGTCGCCGACCTGCTGGACTTCGGCGGCGAACGCGCGATGGCGTTCAACATCATCATTCAACTGGGGGCGATCCTGGCCGTGGTCTGGGAGTTTCGCCCGAAGATCTTCGACATCGTCAAAGGCCTGCCCACCCAACGCAATGCGCAACGTTTCACCCTCAACCTGCTGATTGCCTTTCTGCCGGCGGTGATCCTCGGCGTGCTGTTCGCTGACAAAATCCATCAATACCTGTTTAACCCGATCACCGTGGCCATGGCCTTGGTGGTGGGCGGCATCGTCATGTTGTGGGCGGAACAGCGCAGCCATGTGGTGAGCGTCGATCACGTCGACGACATGCGCTGGTCAGACGCGTTGAAAATCGGTTTCGTGCAATGCCTGGCAATGATTCCCGGCACGTCGCGCTCGGGCTCGACCATCATCGGCGGTTTATTGTTCGGCTTGTCCCGGAAAGCCGCCACAGAGTTCTCGTTTTTCCTCGCCATGCCGACCATGGTCGGCGCCGCGGTGTACTCCGGCTACAAATACCGTGACTTGTTCCAGGCCAGTGACTTGCCCGTGTTCGCCCTCGGATTCGTCATCGCCTTCATCTTCGCCATGATCGCCGTGCGCGGCCTGCTCAAATTCATCGCCAACCACAGTTATGCGGCGTTCGCCTGGTACCGGATCGCGTTTGGCTTGTTAATTCTGGCGACGTGGGTGTTTGGCTGGGTGAACTGGACGGAAGCGGCGGCGGGGTGATGCGCACGCCAGGCGGATCAACCCGCCTGGCGCGTTTTACGGAAGGAGGGCATCAACGCCCTTGCAGCAACTCCCCCGCCTGATCCAGCAACGCCAGTGGATCCTTGGCCTTGTGAATGTCCACCGACAACAACTGGCGGAATTTACGCGCCCCCGGGAAACCGGTGCCCAACCCCAGCACATGCCGGGTGATGTGATGCATCGCGCCGCCCGCCTGCAAATGCTCGGCGATATAAGGCCGCAACTGCGCCAGCGCCTCGGCACGGCTGATCACCGGTGCGCTGCTGCCGAACAACTGCTGATCGACCTCCGCCAGCAAATACGGATTGTGATAAGCCTCACGCCCGAGCATCACACCGTCAAAGGTCTGCAAATGCTCATGGCAGGCCTCCATCGTCTTGATCCCGCCGTTCAGCACAATCTCCAGCTCCGGAAAATCCGCCTTCAACTGCGCCGCCACGTCATACCGCAACGGCGGAATGTCGCGATTCTCCTTCGGCGACAACCCCTCCAGAATCGCAATCCGCGCATGCACGGTAAAACTGGTACACCCGGCATCCCGCACCGTCCCGACGAAATCACACAACTCGGCGTAACTGTCCCGCCCATTGATCCCGATCCGATGTTTCACCGTCACCGGAATCGACACCGCATCGCGCATCGCCTTCACACAATCCGCCACCAACTGCGGATGCCCCATCAGACACGCACCGATCATATTGTTCTGCACCCGATCACTCGGGCAGCCCACATTCAGATTCACCTCGTCGTAACCATGCTCCTGCGCCATGCGCGCGCACGCGGCCAGATCCAGCGGGACGCTGCCACCCAACTGCAATGCCAGCGGGTGCTCGGCTTCGTTGTGACGGAGGAAACGTTCGTGATCGCCGTTGAGGAGGGCGCCGGTAGTGACCATTTCGGTGTAGAGCAGGGCGTTCTTCGACAGGAGGCGTAGGAAGTATCTGCAATGCCTATCAGTCCAATCCATCATCGGGGCGACGGAGAAGCGGCGGGAGAGTGGGGCGGGTGTGGCGGAGATAGGGGACATTGGCGGTTCTGGATTGGGTGGGGCTGGGAGGTGGGGGAGTTTATCAGGAATGACCGGTCGGGCTCAGTGATATCCGGCGGAAATACAACCTCATCAAGTGTGGGATTAAGCAAGACAGCCTTGAAATGGACTGATAGCATCGGGCTATCAATAAAAGTGAGGAAGGGATCCCATGCTGAAAAAACTCGCATCATCTGTTCTCGTCGCCGCGGCCATGCTTGCCTCCGCACAGGGGGCTTTCGCTGAAGAGAAGCTGTTCAAGAACTACGTCTACCAAACCCCACTCGCAAAATTCACCGAAGCGGCCGGTTACTACGACTGCTCCGAAGACGTCGGCGGAACCGCGAGATGCATCGACGATGTGGATTTCCTGGAAGAGAAATTTACCGTCGCGCTAATCTTTTCCGGTGACAAGCTGATGATGGTTTCACTGATCAGCCCTTTCGATCAGAATCTATATGTCAAAGCCATCGCGGGGCTTTCCAAATCATTCACGCTGGTTTCCCTTAGCGATGAAAAATCCATCCTGGATATGTTCGATACCGCGAGAAAGTCGAGAAGCACCGAAGAACTAACGACGAAGATTTCCAATTTTGAACAGGTTGGTCTGGCGTCTGGGAATCTGACTTACACCTTTCTTGAAGGGCTGAGCGCTAAAGGGCAAACCAATGCTGTTAGTGCATTGGCTGCTGCACCGGAGAATATTCGTTCAGCTGAGTTGGTGATGGCGGGGCAAGGTGCGGATTCGGGGATGATTATTCGGTTTACGTTTCCTCGTTTAGAAGCGAATAAGATTTTGGCTGAGGCCAAAAAGCCTGTTGAGTCGTTTTAATAAAGTGATTGATTGCTTCGTAGCATGCTGATTTGATGAGAGAGGGTGGATTTATTTGCTGTCGGAGAAAAAGTAAATATATCAGCCTCCTCTTTTCTTTTTTTGAGTCTTATTAACGTCGTCGAAGGATTGTGTTGTGAAAGGAATTAAGCCGTTTCTAGTTCTGAGATACTCGCTGATCGAGAATAAGCAAGGTGCTCTTGTTTTCTCTCCCTTACCTAAACCCAAGGGGGCCGTGGTGGTAACAGCCCTTCAAGACGACGGTCGTGAGTTTGTGAAGAACAAAGTTCGCTATAGTTTTGTAGGATTTTCATACGCTGAACCCATTGTCGACGAATTTCCTAAAGGCAGATTTTTGGTAGGAAAAACGGCCAAACATAAATTAACTAAAGTTGGTGATAAGGTTCCCGGTGACATAGTGGCCCACGATGCTGATGATTGGGTTCCAGTGATTACCGTGGTTGATACTGTGGATCAGTACATTTTTGTGCAGCATGATTGGCGGTTTGGCACGGATGAGCAGATCGCTAATGCCATTCAGGCAGGGCTTAAAGATCCCGTTCTAAATGAATTCAATTATTCAATATTTATTGAGCCTAAGACTGTTAGGGGGGAGTTTTGGAATGTGGTCAGATCTCATAGAAAGATTTTTGAAATCGAATTGGAGCTCATTTCTCCAAACATTTTAGAAACTAACATAAAAGCTCGTGATGCCCTCAAGGCGATGAAGGAACTTTTCGGTCAGGATGAGGTGAAAATCTCTCTGAGTAACGAATTTGGCGATTTAAAAGTTCCGGCTTCCCCGGTAGGGGATTACATAGACTATATTGAGGAAGGGGAAGGAAAATGGAGTGTCACGACTGAAGGCGATCACAACGGCAGGCAAGTACATAAAAGCACATCGGCCATTGTGAAAATTGATTTGAATGTTCCTTCTGACGATGTGGTAATGCAAGAGAATCAACTGGAACTTGAAACTGGACAGCCTGCGCCGGGTCGTTCTATTCACGATGCTCGGATGGTGGCTGATGTTTACTCTGCTATAGGTGATTTGTTGAGGCGTTAGAATGGTTCGTCTGCTGTTTGTTTTTATGACATCTTTCAGCCTCTGTTACCTGTCGTTGTGGGGGACAGCAGGATCGGTGAGCCCATTATTTAACAATGTAAACCCCGTTATTTTCGTTTTGGGCGCACTTTTTTGGAGCTCTTTCCTTGGCATTTTTTTAACTATGTCGAAGGCGTTATGAAGGATGTACTTAAGAAGTTGAAGCAGCGAAAGCCAACGGCTTATGTAATGGTTATTAATTCTTTGACTGATTTGAAAAGCGAAGTTATCGTAAATGTTGTTTTGGTTGTGGTTTTTCTGATGGTCGCATTTGTTGTTGGTGCCATAGGTGATATGGAGTTTTTGCAAAAGTTTGAACATGTAAAATATTGGATATGGGCAGCTTTGTCAGTTCGCGGTGCTTGTCTTTTTAGTGTTCTCGTAGTGATGTTTGTTCAGTTGGCGGGGTTCGTGACGGCAAATAAATTGCGAGCAGAGATTTCGATGTATGATGAGTAGTGTTTAGCGGTTTTTTACGGCTTAAAGTAAGTGAGTCTTATGTTGATCCTCGCCCATGTGAATAAAAAGGTGACGGATTAATTTGTTCTTAAGAATGGGTATGGGCGTCGATAAATTGACCCCATTTTCTAATACGTCGGGGGAACCGGAGGATATAGCTTTGGGGCCGTGCCCAGGCATTGGGCAACTGGTGGGATCGCTGATGCGTGCGGCTGGCTTTGCCATGTTTGACTCCCTGTCAACGAATGAACCGGTGCCGACTTTATCAGACTCGGCTGGACCCGTGTCTTGGTACAGCGCCTTCAATTTAAACAGTTGAGATTCAGCCTGTTTAAAGTGTTGTGGTCAGCACGGAACCGGCCCTACACCACCTTGCGCCTCCCCCTACACCTAAGACAGAATCCGCCGGCTTGTACGTCTAGACCGTGGGTTCTATCGTTCTCGGGTCACTGAAAACCAGTGACCGGGTTTGGTAGCCCGCGTGTTAGATGTACAGCGTCACCATCACCGATCGTATTTGCGATCGGGGTTTATGGTGGTCATGTACAGGGCGTCTTCGGGCGCGCCGGCTCCTAACACCCGGTCTACCAACCTGTTCATGGCCGCCACCCTTCGTTTGGTAGCGAAAGGGTGAAGCCTTCACTAAAAGTGTTAGGAGTTTCATCCATGATCAAACCAACACCGAATCCCCCAGAATCCAACCCCGCATCCCCCTACGAATCCCTCGACTCCCGCAAACTCCACGAAGCCGCCGAGCGCGCCCTTGATCACTACCTCACCCCAACCAGCCAGATCATGGCCAGCGGTGATCAATCCAGACCAATGTTCCTCGCCAACCCGGCCTACGACACCGAATCCCTGCTCGCCAACGCCAGTGAATCCCTGGGTTCCGCCACGACCATGCTCAACGATTTCGCCGCGTTGCTGGATGTCTCGCACCGCAAGACGCTGCTGGGCATTGCGCAGGTGGTGATGTTGGGGGGAGTTGGCGGTGAATCAGGCGCTGGATAACGTCGAGCTCAAAGCGTAGATCGCTGCCCTCCGTGGCAAGCGGCGGGGTCGCGGAGGGCGCTCAGTCGATGCGCAAACCAACCGCCGAAATGGCAGGTTTCAGCCTGATTTCGCAGCAATAGCGATGTGCCACAAAAAATGATGGCAATGCGTCATCACGCGCTCAAAAAAGTTCAACGATTATACAAAAATATAAAGTTGTACAACTTTTCCCAAAATTTATAGCATCTGCTCCAACACCTCTGCTGAAACGATAAATCCAGCGCAAACCCTGGATTTGTCCGCTGGTGCGTGCGCCGTGGGTACGGTTTTTCGCGTCAGTCTGTTGCAGCCGGGACAGTTGGAGCTGTCCGCCATTTGCTCAGGATGACGCCCCCCGAATATGAGCGGCAATTGCGGTTGCCTGAGATAAATTTTTTGTGCCTGACGTTGAATCGCGTCAGGGCGTTAGAGGCTGAACATGGCAGAAGCATCGAGTTTTCTGGGCAACATCAAGGTTTCTCGAAAGTTGGGGGCCGGGTTTGGCGTTCTGTTGCTGGCGGTGGGGGCGGTGGCCTTCATTGGCTACAGCAGCAGCAATGTGTTGGTGGATCGCCTGGACACCACGCGTCTGATCGGCACCCTCAACGATGCGTCGCAGGACATGCGGTTGTCGGAGAAGCAGTACGAGGCGGCGGCGGATGCGGCGTTTGCCGAGGCTTATCAGTCGCGGCTGACGGTGTTGCAAGGGCTGATCGCCAAGGCCTTGCAGACCCTGACGCGGGCGGAAAACCAGCAGGCCTTGAAGCGTTTGCAGGACACCACGCTGGCTTACGATCAGCAGGTCAAGCGTCTGGTCGAGGCGGACAAGGCGACCAGCGATGCGCTGAAACCGTTGGGAGCGATGTCGGACAAGTACGCCGAGACCTTCAACAGGCTGTTCGAGAGCACCACGGCCAGTGCGCTGGCGTCAGCCGACAGCGCGCGAGTGGCGGACTTGCGCACGGTGGCGGATCTGCGCAATGGCATGACGATGTTTCGTCTGATGCTGCGGCGTTATATCGCGGTGCCGAGCGAGGCCAAACAAAAAAAGTGCTGCTGGACACCACTGATGCCTTCCTGGCCGACATGAGCAAGGCGCGCAGCGGGTTGCCGGCGGCCCTGTCGAGTCAGCTTGAAGAGGCGCAGGCCGGGATCCGGCGGTATCGCGAGGTGCTGGTGGAGGTTGCCGCGCTGTTCGAGCAGAAGCAGAGCCTGCGCCAGCAGGTGGATCAACAGAGCCAGGCGATGGACAGCATCATGACCGGGCTGATGGACACCCAGCAGCGTCTGGCGCGAGACGATCAACATCGTGCCTTTATCCAGATTGCCGTGCTGACCGTGCTGGCGCTGGTAGTCGGTTTGTTGGCTGCGGTGTTGATCTCGCGGCAGATCACCGGGCCGCTGGCGCTGACGGTGGAACTGGCGCGGCGGATTGCCAAGGGCGATCTGACGGTACAAGCCAAATCCAGCCGCAAGGATGAGTTGGGCGATCTGCAAAACGCGATGCAGGACATGGCGCAAAGTCTCAACACACTGGTGCAGGGGATCGGTAACGGCGTGACGCATATTTCGACGTCGGCCGAGAAGCTTTCGGCGATGAGTGAGCAGACCAGCGCCGGTGTGCGTCAGCAGAAAGTCGAGGTCGATCAGGTCGCCACGGCGATGCACGAAATGGCCTCGACGGTGCAGGAGGTCGCACGCAACACCACCGACGCATCGGCCGCCGCGACCCTGGCCGATCAGCAGGCGCGTCACGGCAGTGCGGTGGTCAAGCAGGCGACTGTGCAGATCAGCGAACTGTCGGTGGCAATCGAGGACCTGGGCGCGGCGATGAACGTGCTGTCCCAGGACAGTGAGCAGATCGGCAAGGTCATCGATGTGATCAAGCTGTCGCCGAGCAGACCAATCTGTTGGCGCTGAACGCGGCGATTGAAGCGGCGCGGGCGGGGGAGCAGGGCCGTGGTTTTGCGGTGGTTGCCGATGAAGTGCGTTCGCTGGCGCAGCGCACCCAGGATTCGACCAAGGAAATCGAAGCGCTGATTGTCACCTTGCAGCAGGGCACGCAAGCGGCCTCTACACTGATGACATCCAGCCGCGAACGCACGCTGGATACCGTGGAGCTGGCGCAGAAGGCCGAGCAGGCGATCACCGAGATCAACCAGTCGATCGGTACGATCCAGCAAAATGAGCCTGCAGATTTCTGCCGCCGCCGAGCAGCAAAGTGCGGTGGCCGATGAGATCAATCGCAGCATCGTCAGCGTGCGCGATGTGGCTGATCAGTCGGCCGTCGCCAGCGAAGAAAGTGCTGCCGCGACCCTTGAGCTGGCGTCGCTGGGGCAGGACTTGCAACGCATGACGGCGCATTTCCGCACCTGATGGCATTTCGCAATGAACTTGGCCGGAATTGACCGGTCAGCCTGTATAAGCGGGGGGCCGCCACGCGGCGCCACCCGGTCCGTGCAGTGATTCTTTTCTGGGCCATGGATGGTTGCAACCCGCTCTCAGGGGGCGTCATGACCAATACACCCATTTTCCCCCAGCCCAGCGGGGGGTGCCAAGGCTGCCGGCAAAAAGGCGAGGCCGACATGGCGTTCTCGTTCGCGTTCCAGCCGATTGTCGATGTGCGTGATCAATCGACCTTCGCCCACGAGGCGTTGGTCCGGGGCGTGCAGGGCGAAGGGGCGCTGTCGGTGCTGCAGCAGGTCGATGACCAGAACCGCTATCGCTTCGATCAACTGTGCCGCGTGCGGGCAATCTCCACCGCTGCGCAGCTGGGCCTCACCGGTTTTCTCTCGATCAACTTCTTGCCCAACGCGGTTTATCGCCCGGACCTGTGCATCCGCAGCACGCTGGAGGCGGCGCGTGCGCATGCGTTTCCGCTTGAACGGCTGATTTTCGAAGCGGTCGAGGGCGAGCACGTTGAAAGCAACAAGCACTTGATGAATATCTTGCGCGAGTACCGCGAGTTTGGCTTCAAGACCGCCATCGATGACTTCGGTGCGGGGTATTCCGGGCTGAATCTGCTGGCGGACTTTCAACCGGATCTGATCAAACTGGACATGGCGCTGATACGCGGTATTCACCGCGACCGCGTACGTCAGGCAATTGTGCGGGGCGTGGTAGGCATGTGTACCGAACTGGGGATCGAGGTGATTGCCGAGGGCATCGAACATCCGGAAGAGCGCGATTTTCTCGCTGATTGCGGGATTTATCTGATGCAGGGATTCTGGTTCGCCAAACCGGCGTTCGAGGCGATGGCGCAGATTCCGGCCGGGGCGTGGCGGACGGTGTGATGCGAAGCTGAACCCGTGCTGTCGATCAGCCAGGTTTCATCTTGCCGGGCGCGCTGAACGCCTAGGATGCTTGCACAAGATCATCCCAAGGGGAGCCATACCATGCGCGCCGCTGTCGTCAAAGTGCTGTTGATCGCTGCAACTGTCTCGGTATTGAGTGCCTGTTCGGGCGCCGGTGGCTTGACCACCACCAGTTGTTTTTCTGCGGATTGTCAGTCGCCCGAAGGGCGCAGTCATGCCACGACCCTGAAGTTTGGCGGCAACAGCATTGGCGGCAGCTTGAATCAGTACAGCTCCGGGATGTTGCATGATGATTGATCAAAATCGAGGCTGAACCTGTGGCAAGGGAGCTTGCTCCCGCTGCGGCGCGAAGCGGCGCCTCAAAAGAAGGCCTGCTGCGCAGTCCAGCGGGAGCAAGCTCCCTCGCCACAACTGTTTGTGCCTGGACGATTACTGCGGCACTGCCAGCCACTCACCAATGACCTTCTGATAACTGCCAGTGACTTTGCTCAGATGCAGCCACTGATCGACGTACAGCTTCCAGCTGATGTCATCACGCGGCAGCAGATAAGCTTTCTCGCCGTACTGCATGTATTGGTGCGGATTCACTGCGCACAACCCCGGTTTGAGTTTCTGCTGATACAGCGCTTCCGAGGCGTCGGTGATCATCACGTCGGCCTTGTTGTCGAGCAGTTGCTGGAAGATCGTCACGTTGTCGTGCAGGGCCAGTCGGGCCTTGGGCAGGAAAGCGTGGACGAAGGCTTCGTTGGTACCGCCGGCCGGTTCCACCAGACGTACGTCTGGCTGGTTGATCTGCTCGATGGTCTGATATTTGGCTTGGTCGGCGCAGCGCACCAGCGGGATCTTGCCGTCGCTGTCGAGGGTGTTGCTGAAGAAGGCTTTTTTCTGCCTTTCCAGCGTCACCGAAATCCCGCCCATGCCGATGTCGCACTTGCCGGCCTGCATGTCCGGCATCAGGGTTTTCCAGGTGGTCTGCACCCACTCGACCTTGACCCCGAGGCTGTCGGCCAGCGAGCGCGCCATGGCGATGTCGATGCCTTCAAATTCGCCGTCGGCGCGCTTGAAGGTGTAGGGCTTGTAGTCGCCGGTGGTGCAGACGCGCAGTTGGCCTTGTTGCTGGATGCTGTCGAGGTGCGAAGTGGCTTCCTGGGCTTGCACACCTGCGGCCAGGGTCAGCGCGCCGCAAAGGATCATCGTGCTTTTTAGAATGGTCATGAACATCGGGCTTCTGCAGAGGACGGTGAGCCAGTGTAGTGAAAGGCCTTCGCGGGTGTCATCCCGCGTCCGGACTCAACGTGCCGAGCCACGCCACCAGCGCCACGATCAGCAGGGCCATGCCCAGTTCCAGCAGCACACTGCGTCTGAGTGCGTTCGCCGCGATGACGTGCTGTCCATCGCGTAGCGATCGCTCCAGTGCCGGCCCAAGGTGGAAGCGGTTCAGCGCGGCCAATACCAGCATCCCGGCAAACAGCACGACCTTGATCGCCAGCAATACGCCGTAAGTGCCGAGCAGCACGTCATCCAGCCTCGGGCCGACGATGAACAAGTAATTCACCACGCCGCTCACTGAGAGCGTCAGCACAATCGTCGCGCCGACCCATTCGAAGCGTTTCACCGCCTCGGCCAGCAGGCGAATCCGCGCTTCATCCACGCGACCCCGCGCCAGCAACACCAGCGCCAGCATCCCGCCCAACCACGCACCCGCCGCCAGCAGATGCAGGATGTCGCTGAGGAAATGCCAGAACCGCAGCGAGCCCTCGTCCATGGCCCCGTGCCCACTCCACGCAAGGGAGCTGAGGACAACCGCGCCGGCCGTCGACGCGAGCCACTTCCCCGGCTGAATCAGCACCACGATCAGCGCAATCATGCGCAGCGCCCACGCCAACCCGACGTCCGTTTCCAGCAGCATCATCTGCAGATGCGGCCAGAGCGCGGCGAGTTCGGTTTCGCCACTCATGGTGCTTGTCATCAGCACCAGTCCAGCCACTGACAGCAGTGCCCCGATCAACGCCAGTCCACGCAGCATCGGGCCAGAGCGCAGGTCGGCGTTGGCGCTGTACAGCGTAAACAACCCCACCCCGAACAACAGCAGCAAATCCACATACAACGCCAGGCGCAGAACGATGTTGATCAGTTCAGCCATCGCTCACTTCACTTTGAACGTGACGTTGCCGGTGATCGGGTGCGTGTCGGACGACACCGCGCGCCACTCGACCTGGTAGGTGCCGGCAGGCAACGGCGCGAGCGGGGTGACGAGCATGGATTTCGGGTCGCTGCCAGCGCTGACTCTGGCCTTCATCGGCATCGGTGAATGGGCCATGCCGGGCATCTCGGTCATCACCAGTTTGGCGCCGGAGAACCGGGTCAACAGGTTTTCGGAAAAGTGCAGCTCGATCTTGTCCGGCGCTGCGCCGTCAGCACCTTCGGCCGGGGTTGATGACAGCAGTTTCGGGTGGGCCTGGGCGAGGCTGCTCAAGAGCAATCCGCTGGCGAGTGCCAAGGTGATATTCAATGTGCGCATGCAAGACTCCGGGTTGTTTTTTAATGGGATTCAAAACCACAGCCGCACACCGAGTACGAGGCGTGCTTCGCTGCGACTTTCGCCTTCTTCGCGGGCGTAATCGGCGGTGTTGCCGTAGGTGCGGTTCCACGTCACGCCGAGGTACGGCGCAAATTCGCGGCGGATTTCGTAGCGCAGGCGCAGGCCGGCTTCAGTGTTCGACAGGCCGGAACCGAGGCCCCGTTGCGGGTCGTTTTTGCCGTAGGCGTTGAGTTCGGCGGTGGGCTGCAGGATCAGCCGGTTGGTCAGCAGAATGTCGTAGTCGCCTTCCAGCCGCAGCGCGCTTTGTCCGCCCTCACCGAGAAACGCCGTGGCCTCGGCCTCGAAGTTGTACAGCGCCATGCCCTGCAGACCGAACGCGGCCCAGGTTTGTGCGGCGCCGGGTTTGAAATCCTGACGCACGCCGCTGACCACGTCCCACCACGGCGAAATCGCATGACCCCACAATGCCTGGAGCTCGGCGTCCTCGGTCTTGCCGTTGCTGCGTTCGCCTTCGGAGCGCAGCCACAGGCGATCGATGTCGCCGCCGATCCAGCCGGACAGATCCCAGGCCAAAGCGCTGCCGTCATCGGCGTTTTGCCATTCAAGTTTGTCGGCAAGGAAGTAGCTGTTGATCGCGCTGTCATGCACCTGATGGCCGCCGGGGCTGGCGAACACGGCGGCGCGGTCGGCATCGGTCAGCACCGGGATCGGCGTGCGACTTTCTGTCGGCGCGGCGGGCTGCATCATGCCGTCGTCCATGCTCTGCATCGAGTGATCCATGCCGGGCATCTGGCTGTGATCCATGCCTTGCATGTCGTTGGCAGCCATGACGGAGGCGCTGATGAACAGCACGGAGAACGCTGCAAGTCGAGTCATCATCAGCCCCTTCATTCTTCCACCCGCACTTCGCGGAACATGCCCGTTTCCATGTGATAAAGCAGATGGCAGTGATAGGCCCAGCGGCCCAATGCATCGGCCGTGACCCGATAGCTGCGACGGGTGCCGGGAGGCATGTCGATGGTGTGTTTGCGCACCTGGAAGTTGCCGTTTTCGTCTTCCAGATCGCTCCACATGCCGTGCAGGTGGATGGGATGGGTCATCATCGTGTCGTTGACCAGCACCAGGCGGATGCGCTCGCCGTACTTGAGGCGCAGCGGTTCGGCGTCGGAGAACTTGATGCCGTTGAACGACCAGGCGAACTTCTCCATGTGCCCGGTCAGGTGCAGCTCGAGCGTGCGCCCGGGATCGCGGCCATCCGGGTCGTCGAAGGTGCTGCGCAGGTCGGCGTAAGTCAGCACGCGACGACCGTTGTTGCGCAGCCCGAGGCCGGGGTCGTCGAGTTTCGGTGTGGGGGTCATGGCTTGCATGTCCACCAGCGGATTGTCTTTTTCGCTGAAGGGGTGCGATTGCATCGGGCCCATCGCCGAGTGGTCCATGCCCGCCATGTCGCTCATGTCCATCGAGCCGTGGTCCATGCCACCCATGCCCATGTCGTCCATGGTCACCAATGGGCGCGAATCCAGCGCTGGCACCGGGGCCGTCAGACCGGCGCGGGACGCAAGGGTGGCGCGGGCGTAACCGCTGCGGTCCATGGCCTGGGCGAACAAGGTATAAGCGTCGGCGGCGGGCTCGACGATCACGTCGTAGGTTTCCGCCACCGCGATGCGCAGTTCATCGACGCTGACCGGTTTGACGTGCAAACCGTCCGCTGCCACCACGGTCATTTTCAGCCCGGGTATGCGCACGTCGAAGTAGGTCATGGCCGAGCCGTTGATCAGGCGCAGGCGCAGTTTTTCGCCGGGGCGAAACAGGCCGGTCCAATTCGAATCAGGGGCGTGGCCGTTGATCAGGAAGGTGTAGGTGGCGCCGCTGACGTCGGCGATGTCGGTGGGGTTCATCTTCATTTCGGCCCACATCGTGCGGTCGGCGACGGTGGCACCCCAGCCTTTGTCGCTGACGTCGTCGATGAAATCGCCAACCGTGCGCTTGTGGTAGTTGTAGTAATCGGACTGCTTTTTCAGGGTCTTCATCAGGCTGGCCGGGTCTTCGTCGGTCCAGTCGCTGAGCATCACCACGTAGTCACGGTCGTAGTGGAACGGCTCCGGTTCTTTCGCATCGATCACCAACGGCCCGTAGACCCCGGCCTGTTCCTGCAAGCCGGAGTGGCTGTGATACCAGTAAGTGCCGTGCTGCCGCACCTTGAACTGGTAGACATACGCGCCACCCGGTTCGATGCCGTGAAAACTCAGACCCGGCACGCCGTCCATGTTGGCCGGCAGCAGGATGCCGTGCCAGTGAATCGAAGTGCTGTCCTTGAGCCGATTACGCACCCGCAGCGTCACCGTGTCGCCTTCGCGCCAGCGCAACAGCGGACCGGGCAGGCTGCCATTGATGGTCAGCGCAGTGCGCGGGCTGCCGGTGAGGTTGACCGGGGTTTCGCCGATGAACAGCTCGAACTCGCTGCCGCTCAGCTCATTGATCTGCCCTGGCCCGCTCAGCGCCCAGACCGGCGCGCGCCACAGACCGAGGCCGCCGAGCAGGCCGCCGGCGGCGAAGCCTTTGACGAAGGTGCGTCTTGAAGTGTTGGAAGGCATGCGCTGGAAGTCCCCGTTTGAAACATGACGGGGAGGCTAACCAGCGCTGGCTTTCAGTTGGCTGAGGGCGGGATTACAGTTTTGACAGTTTGACCGTTCCCGTTACAGGCCGAGCCCTTCCTGCACCACCTGCAACAGATTGTTCTCGGTCAGCGCAATCGCATCCAGCTCCTGTCCGGTTTCCACCGTTTGCAACCACCAATGGCTTTCATGATGTTCATCGACGGTGCGCAGCAGGGAGGTGTTGCGGTCCGGCAGGGTGATCTGTACGCGGCCGGCGCCGTCCTCGGTAAACCGGGCGATGGGATCAAAGGTCAGGGTTTGCTGGTTGGCTTCGATCACCAGTTGGTCGATCGCGTAATCGTGGCTTTCGCCATCAGGTGAGCTTTCGCAAACGTGGGTCGGGTTGCGACGGATTTTCAGGCCCACTTCAGTGACTGGCTGCAGCCAGGCCTCGATGCGGTGGTACAGATCGTAGACCTGCGCCGGCCAGCAATCGATCTCCAGCGCGGCATCCGCGTGGGTGTGCCGGGTTTGCTTGAGTTTGGCGGCGAGTTCGTCTGCTTTACTCATTTCGGATCCCTTGGTTTGATGTCTGCCTGTTAATCGTAGACCTTTCAACGGCGTACGGTCTTGCCTTGCGTCATGCGCTTGCAACACAAGCATGGCGAAATCAGCGCTGGTCAAGTCTGGCCAGCATCAAAAAACACGGACGCAGGCGTCCCAAGGAGCGGGTACATGAAAAAGCTGTTTACAATTCTGGCGCTGATCGCGCTGACGGCCGGTAGCATCGGCCTGAGTTCGGCGCGTCAGTCGAACGCCAGCAAGGTGCAAACGGAAGCAGTGGCGGGGCAGTTCGATTACTACCTGCTGACGCTGTCCTGGTCGCCGACCTTTTGCCTCACTCACAAAGATGACGTGCAATGTTCCGGCAAGGGTTATGGCTTCGTGCTGCACGGTTTGTGGCCGCAATATGCCAATGGCGGCTGGCCGGAATCCTGCCCACCCTTGACCACGCTGTCGGCGGCGGAGACGACCAAAGGTCTGACGCTGTTCCCGACCAAAAAACTGCTTGATCACGAATGGTCCAAGCACGGCACTTGCAGCGGTCTGGGCGCGATGGGCTATCTGGATGAGGCGGACAAAGCGGTGGGCGCGGTGAAGATCCCGCAAGAGCTGCAGCCGTTCAGTTCCTCTTATTATTTCGAAGCCCAGGAAATCGCCGACCTGTTCCGCAAGGCCAACCCGGGCATCCCGGCCAATGGCATCGCGGTGATCTGCAGCGGCCCGGAACTCTCGGAAGTGCGGGTGTGCATGGGCAAGGATCTGCAGTTCGGTGCTTGCGGCAAGGGCGTGAAGACCCAGTGCCGAGCGGGGGATATTCGGGTGCCGCCGTCGCGTTGATGTGAGCGGTTTACGCGAATGAAAAAGGCGCCTCGAACGGGCGCCTTTTTTTGCCTGGAGGTTTGAAGCAACCTGGAAATTCACGCATGCTTGCGCCCCCAATAGGATGACCCGCAACACGGCAAGGAGCTGTTCATGAGCGGAAAACCCGCCGCCCGCGTCACCGATCCGACCGCCTGCCCACTCCCGGGACATGGCACCAATCCGATTGCCAGTGGCTCGCCGAATGTGAATTTCGACGGATTGGTGAAAAGTGGCTTATCTCCTTTGGCCCTTCATTAAACGTCAATGTAGACACAAATTATGCAAATGCTTTGGGGTTGTTTACTGCCCGTATCGCCGGGGCAAGCCGGCAGGCGATATGCTTTTTGACTCAATCATGAAGGAGTTTCCATGATGTACAGGCTACTCCTTTGCGTTTTACTCGCTATTTGCTCTGGTTGTGCGAAGAACCACGTAAAGCCTCCGGCAAACCTGAGCTTCGAGTCTGTGGAAAGAGAAAAATCGCTGCTATACGTCATCCGGTATCAGTCGGACGTTGATGTGTTGGATCTTTTTGATCGCGGAGAGCGAGTTGGGGTGATTTCGGGCATGCTTCATTGTGCATTGGCGGATGATCATGATTTCTCAGTAGGCAAAGCCATACAGTTTTCCGCCACCGGTTTGATACGCTCGGAAAAAAATGAAAACAACAAGGCCAAGTTTTCCTATCTCACTCGCGCATTCTTGAGTGAAACTTCAAGCAACCGGAGTTCTGAAAGAAATCTCTCGGTGGCAGAGCTGAATCAACTCCTCGCCAACAAACAACAAATCCCCTGCAAAGTCGTCGTCACCGCGTACGGCTATAAACCCTACTACTCAAACACCATGAACCTGCCGGTCGCGGATCTACTGCGGGAAATCAACAAACCCCGATAGCCGTCATCGGTGCCCTGCGCAGATACGCGAGGGCGATCACCTGCAAAACGACCTCTGAAAATAAATCGCGGCGCGGCGTTCATCCAAATCCCTCGCGCGCCGATACAACGGGGCGGGCGTGTGTTGGCGCGGCGGGTTTGCCGTGCGCATCCCGGTGGGCTACGCTCACAAAAAGTAAGGGTTTCGGGCTGCGGCCCCTGTCGTACCTGCCCAGGACACGTTTTTGCCAATCCCCATTCACGAACCGCATCAAACTCCCGGCACGCTTAAACGCCTGCCGTTGCGCAAGGCGGCAGCGCTGTTCATCGTTGCGGTGTGCCTGTGCCTGTCCGGCTTGCTTTATTTGCAGCTGGAGCAGACGCGGCGTCAGGACCTGGCGAACGCGCAGGTCGCCTCCACCAACCTGACCCGAGCCATGGCGCAGCAAGCCGAAGACACGTTTCTGGCTGCCGATCTGGTGCTCACCAGTCTCGCCGACTGGGTCGAGGACGATGGTTATGGCGCCGCGCAGCGACCACGCCTGCAAAAAACCTTTGCCCGCCGGGTGCAGCAACTGGAACAGTTGCATGGCATGTTCCTGTTCGACCGCGAGGGGCAGTGGGTGATTACCTCGTTCCCGGACCTGCCTCGTGGCAACGGCGTGGCCGACCGCGAGTACTTCAGGTTTCACCAACAGAATGTTTCTACCGTGGCGCACATCGGCCCGGCGATCCGCAGTCGGGAAAATGGTGAGTGGATCATTCCGATCTCGAAGCGCATCAATGACCGCGCCGGCAACTTTCAGGGCGTGCTGATGGCCGGGATCAAGATGGCGTACTTCGACCGCTTCTTCAAAAGCTTCAGCCTCGATGATAGCGGCATCATGTTTCTCGGCCTCAAGGACGGCACCTTGCTGGCGCGGCGGCCGTTTGACGAAAGCCTGATCGGCTCGTCGCTGGCGCGGGGCAAGATCTATCAGAAGCTGCTGCCTGAAGCGCCGGCCGGTACGGCGATGATCAGATCAGTGGTCGACGGCGTGGTGCGTTTATATGGCTACCGGCAGTTGGCGGCTTACCCGCTGGTGGTCGCGTCCGCCTCTTCGCGCGACACGATTCTCAAGGGCTGGTCCGAGCGGGCCTTTCAGTCCAGCGTGATTGTGGCGCTGGTGATTCTCGGCGTCGGCCTGTTCGGCTGGGTGTTCATTCATCAGGTGCGTGACGGTGAGCGTATCGAGAAAAACCTGCGCAAGGCACAGCGCGCACTGGAGCAGATTGCGACTCATGACAGCCTGACCGGGCTGGCGAACCGGCGGCTGTTCGAGCAATCGCTGGACATCGAATTCGCCCGCGGTGCACGGCAGTCGAGTCCGGTCGGCCTGATCATGCTCGATATCGACTTCTTCAAACGCTACAACGATGCCTACGGCCATGTGGCGGGGGATCATTGCCTGACCCAGGTGGCCCAGGTGCTGAAGAACAGTTGCCAGCGCAAGGCTGACCTGGCAGTACGGTACGGTGGCGAAGAGTTCGCGGTGCTGCTGCCGGACACTGACATCAACGGCACGCTGGCGATTGCCGGGCAGATCCGCCGCAGCGTGATGGACAAGCGCATCACCCACAGCGGTTCGCCGACCGGCTACCTCACGGTGAGCCTGGGTTGTTATGCGTTTGTGCCCAGCGGCAACGACAGCGTGGAAGAATTTATCCAGCGTGCCGACGCGGCGTTGTATCAGGCGAAAAACGCCGGGCGCAATCGCGCGGCGGTGTTGTCGCTGGAATCGGAGGTTGCCGAGTTGATGCGTTCGGATCGCTAAAGGCCCGCCCCTGATCTGTGGCGAGGAGCCAGGTTCCCGCGCCACAGATTGTTGGCTTTATGCCGGATCACCAGCGGTCACGCTTGTTCGTTCAGCTGCCGGTGCCACCGCCGGCACCGCCGGTTCCGCCGCCGGCCGAACCGGTGCCGCCACCCGCCCCCGAACCACGAACCCATGGTGCCACTGTTAGTGCCCGTGCCCGTGCCCTTGCCGGCGCCATCGGTACTGTCGCCGTTTTTCGGTGCTCCGGGATTGGTGTTGGGGGGCATGTTGGTGCCACTTGTCGCACCGGATTGGGTGCCTGAGGAATCTGCCCCGTCATTGGCGGCAAAGGCGCCGAGCGACGCGGAGGTCAACAGCCCGGCGAGCAACAGCGAAGTCAGTTTGCGCGATGTCATGGTACGTCTCCAGAAAGGGTCGGTTACCTGACTTTGGTCTGACGGCCCTGAACGTTGGTGCCACCTGGCTGACGAGCGGTTGCGACCTGAGCTTTACTGAGCATGCGGCAGGTCGCGGCAATCAGGCCAGAGGTGAGCGCCTGTTGCGCGGCAGGCGGTTGATCCGATGCAACCAGCGGCGCCGCCACCGGGTCACAATGGTCATACCTTGTTCGCCGGAGCCTGGACGATGAAAAACCTGCGGATTGTCACCTTCAACGTCAACGGTTTGCGCGCGCGGTTACCGAACCTGCTGCAATGGCTCAAGCGCGAGCAACCGGACATTGCCTGCCTGCAGGAGCTCAAGTCGGTGGACAGTGCATTTCCGGCTGCCGAACTCGAAGCGGCGGGTTACGGCGCGATCTGGCACGGTCAGGCGTCATGGAACGGCGTGGCGATCCTCGCTCGCGATGCGCAGCCGCTGGAAAGCCGTCGTGGTCTGCCGGGCGATCCCGACGACAAGCACAGTCGTTATCTGGAGGCGGCGGTGCACGGCGTGCTGGTCGGCTGCCTGTACCTGCCCAACGGCAATCCGCAGCCGGGGCCGAAGTTCGATTACAAACTGGCCTGGTTCGAACGCCTGATCCGCTACGCCAAGGATCTGCAAAGCAGCGATCATCCGGTGGTGCTGGCCGGCGATTACAACGTGGTGCCCACCGACATGGACATCTACAACACCCGTTCCTGGCTCAAGGATGCGCTGCTGCAGCCCGAAAGCCGCGAGTGTTATCAACGGCTGCTCGATCAGGGCTGGACTGATTCGCTGCGTCATCTGTATCCCGAGGATCGCCTCTACACGTTCTGGGATTACTTCCGCCAGCATTGGCAAACCAACTCCGGTCTGCGCATTGATCATCTGCTGCTCAACCCGGCACTCAGCCCTTACCTGCACGAGGCCGGGGTCGACGCCTGGGTGCGCAACGAACCGCACGCCAGCGACCATGCACCGACCTGGATTCGCATCGGTTCGCGCAAGCGGCGGTAGCGCTGATTGGCGAAATCAATTGTCGGAGTCGGGGCCCGATCCCGTATACCTGTCGGCCAGCGGCACAGCGATCCGCGGCCACATGCAAAAGGACTGAGCAATGAGCGAGCCACGTCTGGCGAATCCGACGTTGTACCTGCAGCGCCTGGGGTTCGATGCCCCACCGGCACCGACCCTGGAAACCCTGCGGCAGCTGCAGTTACGCCATACCGGCGTCTTCCCCTTCGAGAACCTGTCGACGATCACGGGCGCACCGGTGCTGATCGATCTGGCGTCGGTCGAACAGAAAGTTCTCCACGGAGGCCGGGGTGGTTACTGCTACGAACTGAATAATCTGTTTCTGGCGTTGTTGCAGGAATTGGGCTTCGAGGCCCGTGGCATCTCCGGCCGTGTGGTGCTGGCGCAACCCGAGGGCACCTGGACGGCGCGCACCCATCGCTTGAGCCTGGTGATCATCGACGGCGAGCGTTACATCACCGATGTCGGCTTTGGCGGCATGGTGCCGACTGCGCCGCTGTTGCTCGATACCGAGGCTGAACAGCCGACGCCGCACGAGTCCTATCGCATCGAGAAACAGGCCGACGGTTACATGCTGCGCGCCAATGTCGCAGGCGAGTGGCGCGCGATGTACCTGTTTGATCTGCAACGCCAGGAAGACATCGATTACACCCTCGGCAACTGGTACGTCTCGACCCATCCCGAGTCACCGTTCGCCAAACGGCTGATGGTTGCACGCACTGGCGATGGCTGGCGACGGACCCTGAACAACGGCAGCTTCGCGATTCATCACATGGGCGCCGACAGCGAGCGGCGCGAGGTGGCGGATGTCGATGAGTTGATCGAGGTGCTGGAGCTGGAGTTCGGCCTGAGCTTGCCTGACCAGCCGCATGTGTGTCAGTCGCTGGCGCGGATGCTCGTACCGGCCTGATCTCAAGGCTTTGCCTCCGGTTCCAGTACCCGGCGGATTTCACCGACCGCCGCCGACAGCTTTTTTTTCCAGGCTCTTGAGGTCGGCGGCGGTGATGCCTTTCTTGAATTGCCCGGAGTGGGGCGGCTCGGCCTCCTGCGTTTTGCTGCCAGCCTCCAGCAGGGCATGGCGCAGGGTGTTGTTGATCACCGTCTGATAACCGAAGCCTTCGTTTTCCGCCACGTTGCGGGCGGCTTCGATGACCGCGTCATCGAGCATGATGGTGATGCGGGTCTTGCCCTTGGCGGGCGCCAAGGCACCGCGTTTGCCCTGCGAGAAGTCGTATTCGTCTTTCATTGTTCAAGCCTCCAGAAAGTAAGCGCAACGCTCGCTCGGTGTGGCGACGCGTGCAGAAATGATTCGTACGACGTTGGCTTCGCGATAACTGTACGCAACCACCAGCAAACGCCCTTTGCCATCAAGGCCGAGGGTGATCCAGCGCTGTTCGTCATGGTCGTTGTCCTCGATCGTCAGCGCGCGCTCGTCGTGAAAGACCGGCTCGGTCTCGGCAAGGCTGACGCCCCTGTGCTTGAGTTTGTTGGCTGCGTTTCTTGCTTTTGTCGTACTGAATTTCGAATGACTTCATTATGCATACTTTATATGTATAAAAAAGAGCGCCGGTGCACCGCTGGTCGCCATGAATAATTCAGCCTAGTGCGATAAGAACCGGGGGCAGGAGGGGATGTGTTGCCGGATTTGTGGGCGCTAGAGGTGGCGGGATAGAAGCTTGGGTGGCTACCTATCCATTATGTGACTGATAAGTTGTATACAACTCTATGGACATTTGTCCCGAGTATTGAATACAGTGTGCGCATAACAAAAACCAGGGAACCCCCCACATGAAAACGCCCCATGTTTCACACCAACGGCCCGAGGACGAAAATCTCGGGGTCGGCGCGAATATGGCTTACGGCCTGCAACATGTTCTGACCATGTACGGCGGTATCGTTGCGGTGCCACTGATCATTGGCCAAGCGGCCGGGCTGTCGCCGGCGGACATTGGTTTGTTGATTGCTGCTTCATTGTTTGCGGGGGGGCTGGCGACACTGCTGCAAACCCTGGGTCTACCGTTTTTTGGCTGTCAGTTGCCGCTGGTGCAGGGCGTGTCGTTCTCCGGTGTGGCGACCATGGTCGCGATCGTCAGCAGTGGCGGGGAGGGCGGCTTCCAGTCGGTGCTGGGCGCGGTGATTGCCGCGTCGTTGATCGGCTTGCTGATTACGCCGGTGTTCTCGCGAATCACCAAGTTTTTCCCTCCGCTGGTCACCGGCATCGTGATCACCACCATCGGTCTGACGCTGATGCCGGTGGCGGCGCGCTGGGCCATGGGTGGCAACAGCCATGCGCCGGACTTCGGCAGCATGCAGAACATCGGGCTGGCGGCGGTCACGCTGGTGCTGGTGTTGTTGCTGAGCAAGGTCGGCAGTTCGACCATCTCGCGTCTGTCGATTCTGTTGGCCATGGTGATCGGCACGGTGCTGGCGGTGTTCCTCGGCATGGCGGACTTCTCCGGTGTCGCTCAAGGACCGATGTTCGGCTTCCCGACGCCGTTCCACTTCGGCATGCCGACTTTCCACTTCGCCGCGATCCTGTCGATGTGCATCGTGGTCATGGTGACGCTGGTGGAAACCTCGGCGGACATTCTGGCGGTCGGTGAGATCATCGGCACCAAAGTCGACTCCAAGCGCCTGGGCAACGGCTTGCGGGCGGACATGCTGTCGAGCATGTTTGCGCCAATCTTCGGATCGTTCACCCAAAGCGCCTTCGCGCAGAACGTCGGGCTGGTGGCAGTGACCGGGATCAAGAGCCGTTACGTGGTGGCCACCGGCGGCGTGTTCCTGGTCATTCTCGGTCTGCTGCCGTTCATGGGGCGAGTGATTGCTGCGGTGCCAACCTCGGTGCTGGGCGGTGCCGGTATCGTGCTGTTCGGGACGGTGGCGGCGAGCGGGATTCGCACGCTGTCGAAGGTCGATTACCGCAATAACGTCAACCTGATCATCGTCGCAACGTCGATCGGCTTCGGCATGATCCCGATTGCCGCACCGAACTTCTACGATCATTTCCCGAGCTGGTTCGCGACCATTTTCCACTCGGGCATCAGCTCGTCGGCGATCATGGCGATTGTGCTGAACCTGACCTTCAACCACTTCACTGCCGGCAACTCGGACCAGCAGTCGGTGTTTGCTGCCGCAGAAGAGCGCACCCTGCGTTATCGCGACCTGGCGGCGCTGCGTGAGGGCGATTACTTCAGCGACGGCAAGCTGCACGATTGCGACGGCAAGGAAGTGCCGGTGGTCGAGCCTGATGACCACGATCATGGGCATGGCGTGCCGAAGTCCCAGGTGAAGAGCAGCGAACACGTCTGATCGCTGATTGGGTGAAAAAGGCCGAACTGTAGTTCGGCCTTTTTCGTTTGAAGATCAAAAGATC
>NZ_JABULD010000522.1:0-18312 GCF_014060985.1 Pseudomonas sp. MD195_PC81_125 | reverse complement strand
ATCTTTTTGACTATGATTTTTTCAAAAAACAAGATCAAAAGATCGCAGCCTTCGGCAGCTCCTACAGGGAGCCTCGGATGGAGTTTGCGGTACACTGGGCGCTTTTTCGGGGGAGCCCGCCCTCCTCCCTTCCACCAGCCGAGAAGCCCATGCCGATCCGTCATTGCATCGTCCACCTGATCGACAAAAAACCCGACGGCACGCCCGCAGTTCTGCACGCCCGCGACTCCGAACTGGCTGAGTCCGCGGCCATCGAGAACATGCTTGCCGACCTCAACGAGAGCTACAACGCCAAGCAAGGCAAAGCCTGGGGCCTGTTCCATCCGGAATCCGGCGCGTTTCCGTTCAGCGGCTGGCTGAAGGAATACATGGAAGGCGGCCAGGACTTCACTGCGTTCAGCAAAGTCGCGGTCGAGCATCTGCAGAAACTGATGGAAGAGTCGAACCTGTCGGTCGGCGGCCATGTGCTGTTCGCCCACTATCAGCAAGGCATGACCGACTACCTGGCGATCGCCCTGCTGCACCACAGCGAAGGCGTGGCGGTGACCGACGAGCTGGACGTCACCCCGTCGCGTCACCTCGACCTCGGCCAACTGCACCTGGCGGCGCGGATCAACGTCTCCGAGTGGCAGAACAACAAGCAGTCCAAGCAGTACATCTCGTTCATCAAGGGCAAGAACGGCAAGAAGGTTTCGGAGTACTTCCGCGACTTCATCGGCTGCCAGGAAGGCGTCGACGGCCCGGGCGAGACCCGCACCCTGCTCAAGGCCTTCAGCGACTTCGTCGAGAGCGAAGACCTGCCGGAAGATTCCGCTCGCGAGAAAACCAAGACTCTGGTCGATTACGCCAGCAGCCAGGCCAAGCTCGGCGAGCCAATGGGCCTGGAAGAGCTGTCGGAGCTGATCGACGAGGAGCGCCCGAAGGCCTTCTACGATCACATCCGCAACAAGGACTACGGTCTGTCGCCGGAAATTCCGGCGGACAAACGCACCCTCAACCAGTTCCGCCGCTTCACCGGCCGCGCCGAAGGCCTGTCAATCAGCTTTGAAGCGCACCTGCTGGGTTCGAAGATCGAATACGACGAAGAGGCCGGCACCCTGATCATCAAGGGCCTGCCAACCTCGCTCACCGATCAGCTCAAGCGCCGCAACTGATGCTGGGCAATGTGCTGAAGAAGGTTGCGCTGGTTCTGCTGGTGGTGGTGATCTATCAGAACTGGGGCAAGATCGAGCGGGTGTTCAACCCGTCGCAGATGGTCTCTGAGCAGACGCGGGCGCAGGCCCGTGTCGTGCTGTATGCCACCGACTGGTGCGGCTACTGCAAACAGACCAAGCGCTTTCTCGACAGCAAGGGGATTCCTTTCCGGGAATTCGATATCGAGAAGGACGCCGAGGCGCGCAAAGCGTATGAGGCGCTGGGTGGGCGCGGGATTCCGTTGATCGACGTGAATGGCACGTTGATTCGCGGGTTCGACCCGGACGAGATTCTCGCTGCCCTGCAGTAACACAACTCCTCTGTGGTGAGGGGATTTATCCCCGATCGGCGGCGAAGCCGTCGCAAAATCTGCCTGGTAGGGCGTGCAGTTTTTTGGGGGCGCTTCGCGCCCCATCGGGGATAAATCCCCTCACCACAATTGCCCCCCCAAGCAAAGGCCGCTTGCTGATCAGCGGGCTTCGATGCGGAAACCAAAGCGCGGGAAGTGCACGTGCACCACGCCGCCACGCGGGTCTTCGCGGCGCAGGATCAGCTCTTCGCGGCCAGCAAACAGCAACTCGCCTTCCACCGGATCCACCCCGTAGTCAATGGCGGCAATCGCCACCTGCTGCCCGGCCTTGAACCCGTTCGGATCGACAAACTGCTCATCCGGCAACGCCGCCGGCGTCGAGGTGCGCGCCACTTCCAACGCCTCCTCGGCGCTCATTTCGCTCGCGGCGCCATGGCCAAAGCCCAGCACACGCCCAAGCCAGGCCGTCACGGCCGGATATTCATCGACCAACGGCGCAGTGACGTGCGTCGCCTTGAGGAACCACAGCGGATGCGCCAGGGCGAAGTCGGCAATCGACGGCTCACCGAACAGAAAGTCGCCCTGCTCGCGCTGCAACTGCTGCTCCAGGCGCGACATGATCGTTGGCCATTGGTGTTTGGCCTGTTCGGCCGGCAACCGCGTGGCGCTGCCACCACTGAACAGACCGGCACGGTCAGCCATGAACGCCTTGATCGCTTCCGGCGGCAACTTGCCGAAACGCACCGCCACCGATTCTGGCTGGAACACCAGGCTGACCGCATGCTGGAACACCACCGAATCGGCCCATGCCGCAAAGCTGGCACTGATCATTTCCTGACCTTCCGGAAAAAACGCCGGCAGGGCTTTTTCCTGCTCCAGGCGACGGGCGATCAACGAGGTGTCGCAATAGATGTCCGCGCCGACCTGCAACACCGGAGTCTTGCGGTAGCCGCCAGTCAGCGCGGTCAGATCCGGCTTGGGCATCACCGGCGAAATGTGCACCGAGCGCCAGGACAAGCCTTTGAAGCCCAACAGCAGGCGAGCCTTTTCGGCAAATGGAGAGGTCGGGTAATGATGCAGAATCAACTCGGACATGCTCGGCTCCGCCGCACAGAAAGTGAATCGGCAGCTTAGCGTGCATTTGATTAGCAGCCTACAGATCTGGCTGATGGGAACCGATCAGTCAGATTGATAAGACGCGACCAGGCATTCCTTGGCGCTCTTGCGCAGCTTCTTGATCAAGCGCTCCTGACGCAACGCATCGCTCTTGTCGCGGCAACGTTCGGTGTAGACCAGCGCCATCGCCGGGCTGGACAGGAAGAAGCGCGCGCCCTTGCCGCTTTGATGCTTGGCGAAGCGCCGCACCGGGTCGTCGCTGATCCCGCAGTACAGCGAGCCATTGGCCGCGCGCACGAGGTAAACGAACCAGGACTTGCTCACGGGTTCGACAACATCAACCGGTTTTTCGCTGAGGCTGGTCACTTCGGGATCTGGACGTGTAGGAAACAGGCCGCGATCTTATCAGCGACCGGCCTGAAATGCCTTCAGCCCTTTCAGCGCCTGTGCGCGGACGGCGTTGCGCACCAGCGGTGTCCAGCCCAGCAGCAAGCCCTTGAAACCCAACGCCTGACGCGACCAGCGCCACAGGTCGAAGTGATCGTGATGCTCGCAGATCTTGCCGTCACGAAAGACGAAGCGCGCCTGAATATCGTTGATCACCACGTTGCCGGTCTGGCTGAACAGATACGTCGCCACCCAGTGCGCGCCACCGCTGCGCTCGTCGGCGCGGACATTGTCGAAGGTCAGGGAGAAGTCCTTGGCGCGAGTGGTGAGCATGCGCCACATGTCGCCGGCATCGCGCCCGCGCAACTCGCCGAAGGCCGGATCGCTGAACACCACGTCATCGGTGTAGCACGCGGCCATGGCCTCGGCGTCGAGGCGCTGGAAGGCTTGGTAGAAGCGGGTGATCAGGGCGGCGTGGGCTTCGCTCATGGGCAAACTCCGGGAAATGGACAGATTGCCAGCACGATAAGCTGCAAATCGCAGAAACACTATCGGCATTCGCAAAGCGAATACCAACGCAAGATTTAAAGCACCGCAAAAACTGTGGGAGCGAGCCTGCTCGCGAAGAGGCCGGCACATTCAACACGATCGGTGCCTGAACCATTGTCTTCGCGAGCAGGCTCGCTCCCACATCGGATATCCCTGGCCCCAAAAAAGGGTTACGCGTCAGATCTTTTCGCTTTGCACTTGCACGTACAGCGCCCGGCCGGCACCAAGGCCGGCAATGATCGCACCGGTGCCGATGATGCCGAAAATCCAGCCCACGGCATTCCAGCCGCCAGTCCAGTCATGCACCACGCCGACGGCGAACGGCCCCATCGACGCCAAGGTGTAGCCGAAGCCCTGGGACATGCTCGACAGGTTCGCCGCCACGTGCGAATCCCGCGAGCGCAGCACGATCAGGGTCAGCGCCAGACTGAATGTACCGCCCTGCCCCAGCCCCAACAGAATCGCCCAGCCCCACAGCCCTTCGATCGGCGCATACAGGCAACCGAACAGACCGCCTAGGGTCAGCGCCATCACCACCACGATCGCCAGGCGCTGATCCTTGCCCCGGGTCGCCAGCCACGGCGCCGCGAGGGAGCTGGCGAGCTGGATGATCACCGAGCCGGACAGCACCAGGCCGGCCTGGGTCGGAGTCAGACCACGACCGATCAGGATCGACGGCAACCAGCCGAACACGATGTACGCCAGCGACGATTGCAGGCCCATGTACAAGGTAACTTGCCACGCCAGCGGATCGCGCAGCAGCCCACGCACCCGATAGGCAACGTTGTGCGCGCCGTGTTTCTGCCCGACTTGCGGCAGCCAGAACAGCGCCGCCACCAGCGCCGGAATCACCCAGAAGCCCAGGCCCAGTGCCCAGCTGTTATCAAAGTGCTCGCTCAACGGCACAGTCGAACCCGCGGCCATAGCCGCGCCCAGGCACAGGGCCATGGTGTAGACGCCGGTCATGGTTCCGGCGTGTTTGGCGAAGTCGCGTTTGACAATGCCCGGCAGCAATACACCGATGATGCCGATGCTTGCGCCACCGAGGACGCTGCCGGCGAACAGCCCGATCTCACCGAAGTTGCTGCGCACAATGATCCCGGCGGCCAGGGTCAGCAGAATCCCCAGCACCACTCGTTCAGCGCCGAAACGCCGCGCCAGAATCGGCGCCAGCGGTGCGAACAAACCCAGGCACAACACCGGCAGCGTGGTCAGCAGACCGGCCTGCGCCGCAGACAGGCCAAGGCTTTTCGACACTTCGCTGAGCAACGGCGCCATGCTCGACAGCGCCGGGCGCAGGTTCAGCGCCACCAGAATCAGCCCCAGCAGCAACAGCCACGGCCGACGCACCAGCGGATGGCTTTGCTGTACTTGCTCGTCATCGGCCTCGGCGTCGATCAGCAGCTCTTCGAGCTCCGCCGTGCGCTTGGGGGTTGAAAAGTTTTTCTCGCTTTCAAGGTTCATTGATCAACTGCCTCGATATGGCTTTGGCCCGTTCCGGGTCGCGTTGTTCGACGGCATCGAGCAACTCGATGTGCAGGTCGAACACTTCCTGACGGCGCGGGACGATGTTCAGCGTCTGGCGCAATTGCGCGCCGACGATGCTGGAGAAATAGCGATACAACTCGCTGAGGGTCGGGTTGTGCGCGGCGTCCACCAGACGGCGGTGGAACACCAGATCGCAGGCAATGTAAGTGTCGAGATCACCGTGATAATGACTGCCACTGGTGCCAAGTGCCTCGCGCAGTGCGACCAGATCCTCATCGGTACGACGCAGCGCGGCCAGACCAATCGCCTCGACTTCGAGGATGTGGCGGGTTTCCCGCGCCTGCTCCAGCGAGCAACGGGACAACGCCTTGAGCGTGTCCATCGGATCCACCACCGCGCGCAAATAACTGCCGTCGCCCTGCCGGATTTCGATCAACCCGGAAAACGCCAGCACGCGCATGGCTTCACGCACGGTGTTACGGCTGATGCCCAGCTCGGCGCACAGCTCAGGCTCGGTGGGCAGCCGTTCGCCGACCTGCCACACACCATCGGTGATGCGTTGGCGCAACTGATCCAGGGCCTGATCGACCAGGGATCGCTTGATCAAAGGTGAGGTGTCTGTCATGAAATTCGCCCTTTCATCCAATCATAGGATGAATTTTCTGACATCTTAGTCAGCTGGCCGGGTTCATACAACCCCGTGTAGGAGCTGCCGCAGGTGCGATCTTTTGATCTTGTGCTTAACGATCAACGTCAAAAGATCGCAGCCTGCGGCAGCTCCTACAGGGGAAAAATGAAAATCGCAGGCAAAAGAAAACCCGGCACAGGGCCGGGTTTGTCTGTGCATCAACCTGAATCAATGCAGGATCTGGCTCAGGAACAGTTTGGTGCGGTCATTTTGCGGGTTGTCGAAGAAGTCGTTAGGCGCCGCCTGCTCGACGATTTCACCCTTGTCCATGAAGATCACCCGGTTGGCCACGGTGCGGGCGAAGCCCATTTCGTGGGTCACGCAGAGCATGGTCATGCCGTCTTCGGCGAGGCCGATCATGGTGTCGAGCACCTCTTTCACCATCTCCGGGTCGAGTGCCGAAGTCGGTTCGTCGAACAGCATGATTTTCGGTTTCATGCACAGCGCGCGGGCAATCGCCACACGCTGTTGCTGACCGCCGGACAACTGCCCCGGGAATTTATGCGCCTGCTCCGGGATGCGTACACGCTCCAGGTAATGCATGGCGATTTCCTCGGCCTTGCGCTTGGGCATCTTGCGCACCCACATCGGCGCCAGCGTGCAGTTCTGCAGGATGGTCAGGTGCGGAAACAGGTTGAAGTGCTGGAACACCATGCCGACTTCGCGGCGGATCGCTTCGATCTGCTTGAGGTCGTTGGTCAGCTCCACGCCATCAACCACGATGCGGCCCTGCTGGTGTTCTTCCAGGCGATTGAGGCAGCGGATGGTGGTCGACTTGCCGGAACCCGACGGGCCGCACAGAACGATACGCTCGCCCTGTTTGACGTTGAGGTTGATGTCCTTGAGCACGTGGAACTGGCCGTACCACTTGTTCACGCCCTGCATCTGGATAATGCCTTCAGGGCCCACAGGCTTTTTGATTGCTTCGCTCATTTACAAAGAACTCCTAACGCTTGTGGCCAGTGTCGAGCTTGCGTTCCAGATGCATGGAATAGCGCGACATACCAAAACAGAAAATCCAGAACACCAGGGCGGCGAACACGTAGCCTTCGGTGGCCATGCCCAGCCATTTCGGATCGGCAGCGGCTTGCTTGACGCTGTTGAGCAGGTCGAACAGGCCGATGATGATCACAAGGCTAGTGTCCTTGAACAGCGCAATGAAGGTATTGACGATGCCGGGAATCACCAGCTTCAGGGCTTGCGGCAGAATCACCAGGCCCATGGCTCGCCAGTAACCGAGGCCCATCGCCGCAGCCGCTTCGTACTGCCCTTTGGGGATCGCTTGCAGACCGCCGCGCACCACCTCGGCGACGTAGGCCGACTGGAACAGAATCACCCCGATCAGCGCCCGCAGCAGCTTGTCGAAGTTCATACCCTCGGGCAGGAACAGCGGCAGCATCACCGAGGACATGAACAGCACCGTGATCAACGGCACGCCACGCCAGAACTCGATGAACGTCACGCAGACCACGCGAATCGCCGGCATGTTCGAGCGACGGCCCAATGCCAGAATGATCCCCAGCGGCAAGGCGCCGGCGATACCGACAGTGGCGATCACCAGGGTCAGCATCAGACCGCCCCACTGACTGGTCGCCACAGTGTCGAGGCCGAACACGCCACCGTGCAGCAGGCACCAGGCAACGATCGGGTAGATCACCAGGAAGCTCAGGCCGTACACCGCTTTACGCGGGAAGCGCGAGATGAACAGCGGCGCCACGCCGAGCACTGCCAGCCAGACAGTGAGGTCTACACGCCAGCGCAGTTCCACCGGGTAGTAGCCGTACATGAACTGGCCGAAACGCTGTTGAATGAACACCCAGCAGGCGCCGTCCTTGGTGCAGTCGGCGCGGGTGGTGCCGACCCAGTTGGCATCGAGGATCGCCCAGCTGAGGATTGGCGGCACGACGAGATAGATCAGGTAAAACGCAAACAGGGTCAGCAGGGTGTTGAGCCAGCTGGAGAACATGTTGGCGCGTATCCATGCCATCGGGCCAAAAACCTTGGCCGGCGGTGGCATGTCGGGTTTGAAAGTATGGGTTGTCATGCGCGTTTCCTCACCGCTCGATCAGCGCAATGCGCTTGTTGTACCAGTTCATCAGCAGGGAAATGCTGATACTGATCGCCAGGTACACGCTCATGGTGATGGCAATGACTTCGATCGCCTGACCGGTCTGGTTGAGCACGGTACCGGCGAACAGCGAAACCATTTCCGGATAACCGATACCGGCGGCCAGCGACGAGTTCTTCGCCAGGTTCAGGTATTGGCTGGTCAGCGGCGGAATGATCACCCGCAGGGCTTGCGGAATGATCACCTTGCGCAGGGTCGGGCCGTTACGCAAGCCGAGCGAACGCGCCGCTTCGGTCTGGCCATGGCTGACCGACTTGATCCCGGAACGGACGATTTCCGCGATGAATGCTGCGGTGTACACAGTCAACGCCAGGGTCAAGGCGAGCAGTTCCGGGATCAGCACCCAGCCGCCGACGAAGTTGAAGCCCTTGAGTTGCGGCATTTCCCAGTGCAGGGGTGCACCGAAGATCAGCGTGCACAAGGTCGGGATCACCAGCAGGATCGCCAGGCCGGTCCAGAACTTGTGGAATGGTTCGCCCGTGTCTTCGAATCGCTTGTTGGCCCAGCGGCACATCAGCACGATGGCGACGATGGCCAGCACCACGCTGATGAAGAATGCCCAGAAGCCGTCAGCCATTTGCGCGGCCGGCATGTTCAGGCCCCGGCTGCTGACAAAGAAGGTGTCACCGAAGTTGTGGCTGTTACGCGGACCCGGCATGGTCAGGAACACCGCGAAGTACCAGAACAGGATCTGCAGCAGCGGCGGAATGTTGCGGAACACTTCCACATACACGGTCGCCAGTTTGCTGATGATCCAGTTCGGCGACAGCCGCGCCACACCGATGATGAAGCCCAGCAGGGTCGCCAGGATCACGCCGATGAAGGTCACCAGCAGCGTATTGAGCAGGCCGATCACGAACACCCGCGCGTAACTGTCCGCTTCGGTGTAGGAGATCAGGTGTTGAGCGATGCCGAACCCGGCACTGCGCTCGAGAAAGTCGAAACCGGACGTGATGCCCCGGTGTTGAAGGTTGGTCTGGGTGTTATCAAACAGATACCAGCCCATGGCGACCACCGCCACGACGGTGATGATCTGAAACAGCCACGCACGCACTCGCGGATCGCTGAGGCTGAACCTCTGCTTTGGTGCGCCGATTGAATTTTGCATGAAGTGCCCCGGAAAAAAATGGAACAGAACATCACCCGGCGGTTGGCCCGCCGGGTGATAGAACCATTAGCGCACTGGTGGTGCGTACTGAATGCCGCCGTTGGTCCACAGCGCGTTCAGGCCACGGTCGATTTCCAGCGGAGTGCTCTTGCCGAGGTTTTTCTCGAAGATTTCACCGTAGTTACCGACCTGCGAAACGATTTTCACAACCCAGTCCTTCGGCAGTTTCAGGTCCTTGCCGTATTCACCGTCAGCCCCCAGCAGACGAGCAACGTCCGGGTTCTTGGTGGATTTGGCTTCTTCCAGCACGTTTTTCGAGGTCACGCCGGCTTCTTCGGCGTTCAGCAGCGCGTAGCCAACCCAGCGAACGATCGCCAGCCACTCGTCGTCGCCATTACGCACGACCGGGCCCAGTGGTTCTTTGGAGATGGTTTCCGGCAGTACCACGTAGTCTTTTGGCGAGGCCAGCTTGCTGCGCTGTGCGTACAGCTGCGACTTGTCGGAGGTCAGCACGTCGCAACGACCGGATTCCAGCGACTTGGCGCTTTCATCGGAGGTGTCGAAGGTGATCGGGGTGTACTTCAGGCCGTTGGCGCGGAAGTAGTCGGAGACGTTCAGTTCGGTGGTGGTACCGGCCTGGATGCAGATGGTTGCACCGTCCAGTTCCTTGGCACTTTTCACGCCCAGCTTGTTGTTGGCCAGGAAGCCCACGCCGTCGTAGTAAGTGATGAAGCCCGGGAATTTCAGGCCCATGCCGGCGTCACGCGAGCTGGTCATGGTGGTGTTGCGCGAGAGCAGGTCGATTTCGCCGGACTGCAGCGCGGTGAAGCGCTCCTTGGCGTTCAACTGGCTGAACTTGACCTTGTTGGCGTCGCCGAATACGGCAGCGGCCACAGCGCGGCAAACGTCAGCGTCGATCCCGAGAATCTTGCCCGAAGCGTCCGGCACCGAGAAACCCGGCAGACCGTCGCTCACGCCGCATTGCACGAAACCTTTCTTCTGCACGGCATCCAGGGTTGCACCCGCCTGAGCGAACCCGCTGACGCCGAGTACTGCTGCAGCAGTCACGACCGCCAGAGTGGATTTCAACATCTTCATTCAAACCTCCAGTTTTGCTCTTGTTGTGTCGGAGCTTGAGTCCAGTCGCACCCTTTTGAGGCGTTGTTGACCCGTGTTGGCTTTTTTTGGGGTCAACCGACGTAAGACCTTCGCTATGAGTCTAGTAGGAGAAAATCCACATCATGGACAACTCACTTCTCACCAGTCGGCCGAACGGGCTGTAGCCCTTTCACGTTCGCGTTGCCCGTAGCGGCCATTGGCGAACATCCATCACCGGATTCTTTGCAATCCCTTCGCACGACGTACACTGATAGTGTTACCGCAAGGCGTAGGACGCTTCATACAGAATCCTCCATAGCAAAGCCCGTACCACACCGCTTGCTGAAGCGGTTGCGCGACAGGTCAATAGCAAAACTTGTAGCCTTGCGACATCTTGTTAACGGATCGACCGGGCGCGCACGCAAATCACGCACTTATTGAGAGCGCCCGCACATTTTTGGAGCAGCCATGCACGAGCCCCTGATTCTTCAACCCCAAAAGCCCGCAGACGCCTGTGTGATCTGGCTGCACGGTCTCGGCGCGGATCGCTATGACTTCCTGCCAGTGGCTGAAGCGCTGCAGGAAAGCCTGCTGAGTACGCGCTTCGTATTACCGCAAGCGCCAACCCTGCCCGTCACCATCAACGGCGGTTACGCGATGCCGAGCTGGTACGACATAAAAGCAATGAGTCCGGCGCGGTCTATTGACCGTGAGCAGTTGGAAGCGTCGGCGGATCGCATCATCGAATTGATCGAAAAGGAGCGCGCCAGCGGAATAGACGCCTCGCGGATTTTTCTCGCCGGGTTTTCCCAGGGTGGCGCCGTTGTGCTGCACACCGCTTATATAAAGTGGCAAGGCCCGTTGGGTGGTGTACTCGCCCTGTCCACCTATGCCCCGACCTTCACTGACGAGATGGAGCTTTCAGCCAGTCAGCAGCGCATTCCAGCGCTGTGCCTGCACGGTCAATTCGACGGCGTGGTGCAGAACTCGATGGGGCGCAGCGCCTATGAGCATTTGGTGAAGCATGGTGTCACCGTGACATGGCAGGAATACCCAATGGAGCACGAAGTGTTACCCGAAGAAATTCGCGACATCGGGGTCTGGCTGGGTGAACACCTGCGTTGATCGTTTCAGTTCGAACGTCCCTTTGATCATCCCACTACGCCGAGCCCGCTTCTTGCATTACACTGGCCGGCGTACATTCCTTAACCAATTGATGAGATGACCGTGCTCAAAGCACTCAAGAAAATGTTCGGTAAAAGCGAGGCTGAGCAGCTCGCGCCAGTCCCCAGTGCGCCGTCGCACGCCCCCGGCCCTCGCAGTGAAGCGCCCAAGGTTGAACGTCCGGCTCCGGTAGCGACACCCAAGCCCGAGCCGAAACCCGCCAGCGCCGCCGAACCTGCTCGCGCCGAAGCGCCGAAACCGGCCCGTCCGCGCCGCGAACCGAAGCCCAAGGCACCGGTCATTCCCTGGAAACTCGAAGATTTCGTCGTCGAACCCCAGGAAGGCAAAACCCGCTTCCACGATTTCAAACTCGCTCCGGAACTGATGCACGCCATCCAGGACCTGGGCTTTCCGTACTGCACGCCGATTCAGGCGCAGGTGCTGGGTTTCACCCTCGCCGGCAAAGACGCCATCGGCCGCGCGCAGACCGGTACCGGCAAGACCGCCGCGTTCCTGATCTCGATCATCACCCAGCTGTTGCAGACTCCGCCGCCGAAAGAACGCTACATGGGCGAACCCCCGTGCGCTGATCATCGCGCCGACCCGTGAGCTGGTGGTGCAGATCGCCAAGGATGCGGCCGACCTGACCAAGTACACCGGCCTCAACGTGATGACGTTCGTTGGCGGCATGGACTTCGACAAGCAGCTCAAGCACCTCGAAGCACGCCACTGCGACATTCTCGTTGCCACCCCGGGCCGTCTGCTCGACTTCAACCAGCGCGGCGACGTGCACCTGGACATGGTCGAAGTGATGGTGCTGGACGAAGCCGACCGCATGCTCGACATGGGCTTTATCCCGCAAGTGCGGCAGATCATTCGCCAGACTCCGCCGAAGTCCGAGCGTCAGACCCTGCTGTTCTCCGCGACCTTCACCGAAGACGTGATGAACCTGGCCAAGCAATGGACCACCGATCCGGCAATCGTCGAAATCGAAGTCACCAACGTGGCCAACGAAAACGTCGAGCAGCACATCTACGCGGTAGCCGGTGCGGACAAGTACAAATTGCTGTTCAACCTGGTCAACGACAACGGCTGGGAGCGCGTGATCGTCTTCGCCAACCGCAAGGACGAAGTGCGCCGCATCGAAGAGCGTTTGGTGCGTGACGGCATCAATGCCGCGCAACTGTCCGGCGACGTGCCGCAGCACAAGCGCATCAAGACCCTGGAAGGCTTCCGCGAAGGCAAGATTCGCGTGCTGGTGGCCACCGATGTAGCCGGTCGTGGCATCCACATCGACGGCATCAGCCACGTGATCAACTTCACCCTCCCGGAAGTCCCGGACGATTACGTGCACCGCATCGGCCGTACCGGTCGCGCCGGCGCCGATGGCGTGTCGATCAGCTTCGCCGGTGAGGACGACTCGTACCAGTTGCCGTCGATCGAAGAGAAGCTCGGTCGCAAGATCAGCTGCGAAACACCGCCGACGCACCTGCTGCGCGCAGTCGAACGCAAGCGTCCGCAGCCGCAGTAAACGACCCGAAAGCAAAAAGCGCAGCCGGCAACGGACTGCGCTTTTTTTTGCCCGACGTTTTCACCAGGCGCTTGCGATAGATAACTAAAAGTCCATAATGGACAAATAAGTTTACATCCAGACCGCGGAGCCTGACATGTCCAGTACACCCTACGTGATCGACCACACCCAGGCCCGCGAGCTGCTGGCGCGCATTGACGTGCCGCAGATCCTGCGCAAACTGTTTCGCGACCTTGCCGCCGGCCACGCCGTACAGCCCGCGCAGCAACTGGTGGAGTTCCCGCAGGGCGCCGGCGACTTTATCAACTACCTGGGCGTGCTGGCCGAGGACGGTGTGTACGGGGTCAAGACCTCGCCGTACATCGTCCGCGAACAGGGGCCGCTGGTGACGGCGTGGACACTGTTGATGTCGATGCATACCGGCCAGCCACTGCTGCTGTGCGACGCCGGCGAACTGACCACCGCACGCACCGCTGCGACCACTGCCGTTGCTGTCGATGCCCTCGCCCCGCTGAATGCCACACGACTGGCGATCATCGGCAGCGGCAAGGTTGCCCAGGCGCATCTGCATTACGTGAAAGGGCTGCGCGACTGGCAGCGCATCAGCGTGTATTCGCCGAGTCTGTCTGAAGACGCTGAAACCCGGGCGCTGCTGAAAGAGAATCTACCCGGGGGTGAACATTGCCGACAGCCGCGCAGCCGCCCTCGCCGAGGCCGACGTGATCATGCTCTGCACCTCGTCCGCCGGTCCGGTCATCGACCCGGCCAGCTTGAGCAAACCGGCACTGATCACCTCGATCAGCACCAACGCCCCCCGCGCCCATGAAGTACCGCCAAAGACTCTGGGCGACATGCAGGTGTTCTGTGACTATCGGCTGACCACGCCGGGCTCGGCGGGTGAAATGCTGATCGCCGCCGAGCAGCATGGCTGGAACAAGGATTTGATCATCGGCGACCTGGCCGATCTGCTCAGCGAGAAAGTGCAGCGCCCCGGTTACGACCGTCACGTGTTCTTCCGTTCAATCGGCCTGGGCCTGGAAGACATTGCGCTGGCCAATGCTATTTATCACCTCAAGCACTGACACCTCGATCCCTTGTAGGAGCTGACGAGTGAAACGAGGCTGCGATCTTTTGATTTTCAAAAGACAAGATCAAAAGATCGCAGCCTCGTTTCACTCGTCAGCTCCTACAGGATTCCAGATAAATTGGGAGATTTCATGAGCCAGGCAGATTTCATCATCATCGGCGGCGGGATTGCCGGTGCTTCCACCGGTTTCTGGCTGTCGCGCCACGCCAAAGTGATCGTGCTCGAACGCGAATCACACCCGGCCTATCACTCCACCGGACGTTCTGCGGCGCTCTATACCGCCGCCTACGGCACGCCGCAGGTGCGCGCGCTGACGCTGGCCAGCCGTGAGTTTTTCGACCATCCGCCGAGCGGCTTTTGCGAGCACCCATTGCTCACGCCACGCGGCGAAATGACCGTGGATTTCACCGGTGACGCCGCCGAACTGAACAATCAGTACCTCAGCGCCAAAGCCACGGTGCCAGAGATGCAATTGCTCAGCGCCGATGAAGCCTGTGCCCGTCTGCCGATCCTGCGTCGGGAAAAAGTCCATGGCGCGATCTACGACCCGACCGCCAGCGACATCGACACCGACGCCCTGCATCAGGGCTACCTGCGCGGTATCCGCCGAAACAACGGCCAAGTGCACACCGATTGCGAAGTGCTGGGCCTGCGTCGTGACACTGACGGCCAGTGGCAAGTGCAGACCAACGGTCAGACCTTCAGCGCGCCGGTCATCATCAACGCCGCCGGCGCCTGGGCCGACCAGATCGGCGCACTGGCCGGTGCCCAAGCGCTGGGCTTGCAACCCAAGCGCCGCGCGGCGTTCATTTTCGCCGGTCCCGAGGGCGTGGACATTCATCACTGGCCGATGCTGGTCAGCCTCGATGAGTCGTTCTATATGAAGCCCGACGCCGGGATGTTCCTCGGTTCGCCGGCCAACGCCGACCCGGTCGGACCCCACGATGTGCAGCCAGAAGAGCTGGACATCGCCATGGGCATCTACCAGATCGAAGAGGCCACGACCCTGACCATCCGCCGCCCGACCCGCACCTGGGCCGGTTTGCGCAGTTTTGTCGCCGACGGTGATCTGCTCAGCGGTTTCGATCCGCAGGTGCCCGGGCTGTTCTGGGTCGCGGCTCAAGGCGGTTACGGTATTCAGACCTCACCGGCCATGGGCCAGGCCAGTGCGGCATTGGTACGCGGTGAAGCCTTGCCTGAACATCTGCAGCAGTTCGGCCTGAGCAGCGCCATGCTCTCCCTCGCAAGGCTCGGCTAAGACCCTTGGCGGATGACGCGCCCAACGGATTGCGGCACACTCGCAGCGCCCCCGTGCACGGGGGCGTTGACGCCGCCTGGAGCTCCACAAACATGACCGCCCCCGAATTCGATCCGGCACTGGATAATTTCCGCGCCATCGCCGACGCCATCGCCACGCTGTTCTTTCCCCACGCCGAAGTGGTGCTGCACGACTTGCGCACGCAGAAGGTCGACTACATCGCCAACAACTTGTCCAAACGCGAGATCGGCGACGATTCATCGCTTGAAGACATGCTCAGCGAGGAGGTCAGTGAGCGCAACATCGGTCCGTACGAAAAGCTCAATTGGGACGGCCAGAAGATACGCAGCCTGAGCACGGTGCTGCGCGACAGCGAAGAGCGGCCACTGGCGGTGCTGTGCATTAACCTGAATATTTCGTTGTTCGAGAATGCCAAGGCTGCGCTGGACCTGTTCCTGTCACCGAGCAAACTGATCCCGCAGCCGGATTCACTGTTTCGCGATGACTGGCAGGAGCGCATCAACACCTTCCTCCACGCCTGGCTGCGCGAGCGCCAGCTGAGCCTGAATCTGCTGACTCGCGACCACAAGCGCGAACTGGTGCTGGCGCTGCACGCCGAAGGCGCGTTCAAGGGCAAGAGCGCCTCGAACTATGTGGCCAACGTGCTGAACATGGGGCGGGCGACGGTGTACAAGCATTTGAAGGAATTGAAGGGCTGAAGATCTGCATTGGCATTTCCGGCCCCATCGCTGGCAAGCCAACTCCCACAGTTTTTTGGGTGTACACAAAATCTGTGCACGACTCGGTCGCTGTGGGAGCTGGCTTGCCAGCGATAGCGGACTGTCAGTCGCCGTAGATGTCGGACTTGAAATACTTCTCGGAAATCTTCTGATATTCGCCGCTGGCACGAATCCCGTCGATGGCCGTATTCAACTGGCTGACCAGTTCGGTATTGCCCTTGCGCACCGCAATCCCCGCGCCTTCGCCCACGTACTTCGGATCCTTCAGTTCCGGACCGACAAACGCGTAACCCTTGCCGCGTGGCATCGACAGGAAGTCGGTCAGCGGAATGGTGTCGGCAAAAATCGCATCGAGCCGCCCTGCTGCCAGGTCCATGTAGATTTCTTCGTTATTGCCATAGCGCTTGACGATGATGCCCTTGGGCTCGAACACCTCGGTGGCATAACGGTCGGTGGTGGTCGCGCGCTGCACACCGACGGTCTTGCCCTTGAGGCTGGCGTACTGGTCATCGACCGTGGCGCCTTCCTTCATCACCAGCCGCGACGAAGTGAAGTAGTACTTGTGGGTGAAATCCACCGACTTCTTGCGGTCTTCGTTGATGGTCATCGACGACAGCGCCATGTCGATTTTCTTCACTTTCAGCGAAGGGATCAGGCCATCGAACTCACCCTCGACCCACACGCACTTGACCTTCATCTGCGCACACAGGGCGTTGCCGATGTCGTAGTCGAAACCGACGATCTCGCCCTTGTCGGTTTTCGAGGCGAACGGTGGATAAGCGGCCTCAATGCCGATGCGCAGGGCTTTCTCAGCGGCAAAGGAATGGGTGCACGCCAACAGGCTCAGGGCCAGACCGGTGATGAGGGGGAGTTTCTTCATGTTCGTTCTCTCGCGGGTTGTTGTTGGTTTGGCAAGACAGAAGAAAAGAGCTGGAAAGGGGAATGCCTTTTTTGTACTTATAAATCCATATTGGACTCGCACGTACAAATCGTCAATTAGCTGAAGAAAGGTATTTGGTGTTGCGGATGGCCTAATCGCCGGCAAGCCAGCTCCCACAGGGTTCAGAGGTGTACATGAATATGTGCATGACACAAAACACTGTGGGAGCTGGCTTGCCAGCGATGACTGACTAGAGGGCGATGCAGTAATTACTTCTTCCAGCGATCCGCCGCAGCATGATCACTGTCACGCCCTTCCACCCAACGCGGGCCATCGCTGGTGTTCTCTTTTTTCCAGAACGGCGCGCGGGTTTTCAGGTAGTCCATGACAAAGGCGCAGGCGTCGAATGCCGCCTGGCGATGGGCGCTGGCCGCGCCGACGAACACAATCGGCTCGCCCGGCTCCAGCGCGCCGATGCGGTGCAGCACTTCTAGCTTCAACAGCGGCCAGCGCTGCTCGGCCTCGACGGCGATCTTGCCAAGGGCTTTTTCGGTCATGCCCGGATAGTGTTCGAGGAACATGCCGGCCACATCCAGCCCGTCATTAAAGTCGCGCACGTAGCCGACAAAACTCACCACCGCGCCAACGCCGACATTCGCCGCGTGCATCGCGTTGACTTCAGCGCCGGGATCGAACGCCGTGGACTGCACACGAATCGCCATGCCTCAGCCTCCGGTCACGGTGGGAAAGAACGCCACCTCGTCGCCGTCGCTCACCGGTTCGTCGAGCTGGCACAGGTCTTCGTTGCGCGCGCACATCAGGTTCTGCTCGCTCAAGACCTCGGTGCCATCGCGTTGCGCGAGCAGCGCACGGACATCGTCGACCGTGGCGAAATCGCCTTCGACCTTGACCGAGTCCACGCCCAGCGCTTCACGGTAACGGGCAAAGAATTTAACCGTCAGTTTCATGGTTGCTCCGCCTGAAAATGCCCGCTCTTGCCGCCGACCTTTTCCAGCAAACGCACGCTTTCGATGGTCATGCCCCGGTCCACCGCTTTGCACATGTCGTAAATGGTCAGCGCTGCAACGCTGGCAGCGGTCAGTGCCTCCATCTCCACTCCGGTCTGCCCGGAGAGCTTGCAGCGGGCGACGATGCGTACGCTGTCTTCGCCTTCTGCACTGAGTTCGACCTTGACTCCGGTGAGCATCAGCGGATGGCACAACGGGATCAGATCACTGGTTTTCTTCGCGGCCTGAATGCCGGCAATGCGCGCGACGGCAAACACGTCACCCTTGGGGTGGCCGCCGCTGACGATCATCTGCAGGGTTTCGGGCAGCATGCGCACCAGCGCCTGGGCGGTCGCCTCACGGAATGTCACGGCTTTTTCGGTGACGTCGACCATGTTGGCGCGACCTTGGGAATCGAGATGAGTCAGCACGGGATTACTCCTGATCAGGAGCGTGGATTGTAAACCTGTGGGTCAAATTTCCGCACCCACGAATATGGCGCTCTTTGTGTAGGAGCTGCCGCAGGCTGCGATCTTTTGACTTTGATTTTTAGAAACAAGATCAAAAGATCGCAGCCTG
>NZ_JABULD010000470.1:0-5424 GCF_014060985.1 Pseudomonas sp. MD195_PC81_125 | reverse complement strand
GATCTTTTGATCTTGATCTTAAAAAACAAAGATCAAAAAGATCGCACCTTCGGCAGCTCCTACACAGGGATTTGAGGAGATTTTGAGAATGCTGCAAGTCGACAAGCTGCATCAGTACTACGGCGGTAGCCACATCCTCCGAGGCCTCTCATTCGACGTGAACGTCGGCGAAGTCACCTGCCTGCTCGGGCGCAACGGCGTGGGCAAGACCACCCTGCTCAAATGCCTGATGGGCCTGTTGCCGGCCAAGGAAGGCGTGGTGAACTGGGAGGGCAAGGCAATCACCACACTCAAGCCGCACCAGCGCGTGCACGCCGGGATCGCCTATGTGCCACAGGGCCGGGAAATCTTCGGCCGGCTCACGGTGGAAGAGAATCTGCTGATGGGTTTGTCGCGGTTTCCCGGCAGTGAAGCGAAGGAAGTCCCAAGTTTCATCTACGAATTGTTCCCGGTGCTGCTACAAATGAAGCAGCGCCGAGGCGGCGACCTGTCCGGCGGCCAGCAACAGCAGCTCGCTATCGGTCGCGCGCTGGCCAGTCGTCCGCGTTTGCTGATCCTCGACGAACCTACCGAAGGCATCCAGCCCTCGGTGATCAAGGAGATCGGCGCCGTGATCAAGAAGCTCGCGGCGCGGGGCGACATGGCCATTTTGCTGGTGGAGCAGTTCTACGATTTCGCTGCGGAGCTGGCCGATCAATACCTGGTGATGTCCCGGGGCGAGATCGTGCAACAGGGTCGCGGCGAAAATATGGAGGCCGAGGGTGTACGAGGTCTGGTAACAATTTAATCTGTAGCTTCCTAACGATAATCACAAACCATGAACTTACCGCTTCCCACTGCCCTGTTTACCCCGAGCTGGCACGCCGAGCTGGAACTGGCCTACGCCCGCTTCGGCGACTGCACGCGCCCGGTCAAGCGCCGGCATCTGGGACCGCTGCGGGTGCAGAAGCACCTGTACGCCGAAGGCCCCGAGGTCTGCCAACACATCATCGTCCACCCGCCGGGCGGGATCGCCGGCGGTGACCGGCTGAACATCAGCGCCCGCGTCGAAACAGGACGCCCTGGGGCGCAGATCACCCAGCCCCCGGCGCCCGCCCAAAATGGTATCGCGCGGCGGGGGCCGGCGTATCAACAGCTCGATCTGCAAGTCGCGGCCGGCGCGACGCTGGAGTGGCTGCCGCAGGAAACCATCGTCTACAGCGCCGCTCAGGCTGAACTCACCACCTCGATTGAGCTTGAAGGCGATGCGCGGCTGTTCTACTGGGACGTGGTGGCACTGGGCCGACCGGCCAGTGGCGAGCGCTTCGACCTCGGACACTTTCAGGCGCATCTGGATATCCGCCGCGACGGGCGATTGCTCTGGCACGAGCGTCAGAGGATTACTGGCGGTGACGGTTTGCTGGATTCGCCCATCGGCCTGGATGGCCGTCCGGTGTTCGCCACATTGTTGGTCACTGGTGAGATTGATGCCGAGCTGCTGGAGCGCTGTCGTTCGCTGGGGCATGCCGTGCGCGGGGATTTGACCCAGTTGCCCGGCCTGTTGGTGGCTCGGTGTCTGGCGTCAGAAGCACTGCTCGCCCGTGCCTGGCTCATCGATTTATGGCGCTTGTTACGCCCGGCTCTGCTAGGCCGCGAGGCCCAGCCACCCAGAATCTGGAACACCTGAAATGCATTCCCCTGTAGGAGCTGCCGCAGGCTGCAATCTTTTGATCTTGCTGTAAAAAATCAACGTCAAAAGATCGCACCTTCGGCAGCTCCTACAGGGTGTACGACTTAACTTTCTTCTGCCGAGATTTGAAAAACAAATGGACCTGACCCCACGCGAAAAAGACAAGTTGCTGATCTTCACCGCCGGCCTCGTCGCCGAGCGCCGACTGGCCCGTGGTGTGAAGCTCAACTACCCGGAAGCGATGGCCTACATCTCCGCCGCGCTGCTCGAAGGCGCCCGTGACGGCCAGACCGTCGCCGAGCTGATGCACTACGGCACCACCCTGTTGAGCCGCGAGCAAGTGATGGAAGGCATTCCGGAAATGATCCCGGAGATCCAGGTCGAAGCGACGTTTCCCGACGGCACCAAACTGGTCACCGTCCACCAACCGATCGTTTGAGGACTCGCCATGACCTACACCATTCGCGATGCCCTGCACGCCGACCTGCCGGCGATCCGTGACATCTACAACGACGCGGTGCTCAACACCACGGGCGATCTGGAACGAATCGGCGGTCGACCTCGGCAACCGCCAGGCGTGGTTCAGCGCCCGTCAGGCCCAGGCCTACCCGATTCTGGTGATCGTCGACGCCGACAACGTGGTGCTCGGCTACGCTTCCTTTGGCGACTGGCGGCCGTTCGACGGTTTCCGTCACACCGTCGAGCACTCGGTCTACGTCCGTAGCGACCAGCGCGGCAATGGCCTTGGCCCGCAATTGATGAGCGTGCTGATCGAGCGGGCCAAAGCCTGCGACAAGCATGTGATGGTCGCCGCCATCGAAAGTGGCAATGCCGCTTCCATTCGTCTGCATGAACGCGCCGGTTTCAGCATCACCGGACAGATGCCGCAAGTCGGCACCAAGTTCGGCCGCTGGCTCGACCTGACCTTCATGCAACTGATCCTCAACCCTGGCGCGCAGCCGCCGGTCGCCAACAAGGAGTGACACGCGATGAACCCCGCCCAACTGCGACGCGTCAATGCGGAAAGTTTTGCGCACTATCGTCAGGGCCTGATTGATCTGCTGCTCGACGCCGTGGGTTATGGCGCCAGCGTCGGTTTCATGGCCGACCTCGATGCCGCGCAGGCCCGCGCCTATTTCGATGAAGTGCAGCAACAGGTGAACAAGGGCAGCGTGTTGCTCTGGGTGGTGGTCAAGGATGAAGAGGTGCAGGCCAGCGTGCAGTTGGGTCTGTGCCAGAAAGCCAACGGCCTCAATCGCGCCGAAGTGCAAAAACTGCTGGTACGCGAACAGGCGCGGCGCCGTGGGCTCGGCCAGCAGTTGATGAATGCGCTGGAGCTCGAAGCGGCCAAACACAAGCGCGGCATGCTCTACCTCGACACCGAGGCCGGCTCGCCCGCCGAAGAGTTCTACAAGGCTCTGGGTTACACCCGCGCCGGCGAAATCCCCGACTACGCCTGCGACCCGCACGGCACGTACCGTCCGACCGCCCTCTACTACAAGATTCTGCAAGGAGCCCGGCCATGATTCCCGGCCAGTACCAGATCCAGCCCGGCGACATCGAACTGAATGTCGGCCGCCGCACCCTCAGCCTGAAAGTCGCCAACAGCGGTGACCGGCCGATTCAGGTCGGTTCGCACTATCACTTTTTCGAAACCAACGATGCGCTGACCTTCGACCGCGCCGCCAGCCGTGGCATGCGCCTGAACATCCCCGCCGGCACCGCCGTGCGCTTCGAGCCGGGGCAAAGCCGCGAGGTCGAGCTGGTGGAGTACGCCGGGCATCGGCGGGTGTTCGGCTTTGCCGGGCGGGTCATGGGTGATCTCGACTGACTCTGATTCATCTGTGGTGAGGGAATTTATCTGTGGTGAGGGGATTCATCCCCGATCGACCGCGCAGCGGTCGCCAACCACCACCGGCCCCACCACAAAAATCACTTTTGCTGAATGGCGGGTGCTACGCACCCGATCGGGGATAAATCCCCTCGCTACAATAAATTTGTGCAAGGAATTGAAATGAAGATTTCCCGGCAAGCCTACGCCGACATGTTCGGCCCCACCGTCGGCGACAAGGTGCGCCTGGCAGACACCGAGTTGTGGATCGAAGTCGAAAAAGACTTCACCACTTACGGCGAAGAGGTGAAATTCGGCGGCGGCAAAGTCATCCGCGATGGCCAGGGCCAGAGCCAGTTGCTCGCCGCCGAAGTGGTCGACACGCTGATCACCAATGCGCTGATCATCGACCACTGGGGCATCGTCAAAGCCGACGTCGGTCTCAAGGACGGGCGTATCGCCGCGATCGGCAAGGCCGGTAACCCGGACGTACAACCGAACGTGACCATCGCCATCGGCGCCAGCACCGAAGTGATCGCCGGTGAAGGCATGATCCTCACTGCCGGCGGCATCGACACGCACATCCACTTCATCTGCCCGCAGCAGATCGAAGAAGCGTTGATGAGCGGCGTCACCACCATGATCGGCGGCGGCACCGGGCCGGCGACCGGTACCAACGCCACCACCTGCACCTCCGGCCCGTGGCACCTGGCGCGCATGCTTCAGGCCGCCGACGCGTTCCCGATGAACATCGGCCTCACCGGCAAGGGCAACGCCAGCCTGCCGGAGCCGCTGATCGAGCAGGTCAAGGCCGGGGCCATCGGCCTCAAGCTGCACGAAGACTGGGGCACCACCCCGGCGAGCATCGACAATTGCCTGAGCGTCGCCGACCAGTACGACGTACAAGTGGCGATCCACACCGACACCCTCAACGAGTCCGGTTTCGTCGAAACCACCTTGGGCGCGTTCAAGGGCCGCACCATCCACACCTATCACACCGAAGGTGCCGGTGGCGGCCATGCACCGGACATCATCAAGGCCTGCGGTTTCCCTAACGTGCTGCCGAGTTCGACCAACCCGACCCGGCCGTTCACCCGCAACACCATCGACGAACACCTCGACATGCTGATGGTCTGTCACCACCTCGACCCGAGCATCGCCGAAGACGTGGCGTTCGCCGAAAGCCGCATCCGCCGCGAGACGATTGCCGCCGAAGACATCCTCCACGACCTCGGCGCGTTCTCGATGATCAGTTCCGACAGCCAGGCCATGGGCCGTGTCGGCGAAGTCATCACGCGCACCTGGCAGACCGCCGACAAGATGAAAAAGCAGCGCGGCCCGCTGCCCCAGGACGGCGAAGGCAACGACAACTTCCGCGCCAAGCGCTACATCGCCAAATACACGATCAACCCGGCGATCACCCACGGCATCAGCCATGAGGTGGGCTCGGTGGAGGTCGGCAAATGGGCCGACCTGGTGCTCTGGCGCCCGGCGTTCTTCGGCGTAAAACCGACGCTGATCCTCAAGGGCGGTGCCATCGCTGCGAGCCTGATGGGCGACGCCAACGCGTCGATTCCAACCCCGCAACCGGTGCACTACCGCCCGATGTTCGCCAGCTACGGCGGCTCGCTGCACGCCACCAGCCTGACGTTCATCAGCCAGGCGGCGCAGGAATCGGGACTGCCCGACGCGTTGGGTTTGAAGAAGAAAATCGCCGTGGTCAAAGGCTGCCGCGATGTGCAGAAAACCGACCTGATCCACAACGATTACCTGCCGAACATCGACGTCGATCCACAGACCTATCAGGTCAAGGCCGACGGTGTGCTGCTGTGGTGTGAACCGGCGGAAACCTTGCCGATGGCTCAGCGTTACTTCCTGTTCTGACACACGGCAAAAGGCCCCCCGACCCGCGTCTTGCGCACGG
>NZ_JABULD010000476.1:0-15219 GCF_014060985.1 Pseudomonas sp. MD195_PC81_125 | reverse complement strand
CAGCTCCTACAGGTTTCCCATTCCCCTGTAGGAGCTGCCGCAGGCTGCGATCTTTTGCTTTGTTGTCCTTTTGGTCAGCAATTTGCATTGCCCCTGACCACACACAACAAAATGGAGTTCGAATTCATGCAAATACGTCCGCTGCACAAACTGCTGTGCGCCGCCATCGGTCTGGGGATCAGCCTGAGCGCCAGCGCTGCCGATCCGCTGAAGGTCGGTTTCGTCTACATCGGCCCGATCGGCGACCACGGCTGGACGTATCAGCATGAACAGGGACGCAAGGCGCTGGCGGAGAAATTCGGCGCGCAGATCACCACCAATTACGTCGAGAACGTGGCCGAGGGCGCCGACGCCGAGCGGGTGATCCGCAACATGGCCAAGGACAATTACGACCTGATCTTCACCACCTCCTTCGGCTACATGAACCCGACGTTGAAAGTCGCTAAACAGTTTCCCAAGGTGACCTTCGAACACGCCACCGGCTACAAGCAGGACAAGAACCTCGGCACCTATCTGGCGCGCACCTACGAGGGGCGTTATGTCGGCGGTTTCCTCGCGGCGAAAATGACCAAGACCAAGAAAATCGGCTACGTCGCCTCGTTCCCGATTCCGGAAGTGATCCGCGACATCAACGCGATCCAACTGGCCCTGAACAAGTACAACCCCGGCACTGAAATCAAAGTGGTGTGGGTCAACTCGTGGTTTGACCCGGGCAAGGAAGCCGATGCCGCCAACGCGCTGATCGATCAGGGCGTGGACGTGGTGTTCCAGCACACCGACAGCCCGGCGCCGATCCAGGCCGCTGAACGGCGTGGCGTGTACGCTGTGGGTTACGCCTCGGACATGGCGCATTTCGGCCCGAAAGCGGTGCTGACTTCGATCGTCAATGACTGGGCGCCGCATTACATTCAAGCGACCCAAAGTGTGATCGACCACAGCTGGAAATCCCAGGATTACTGGGGCGGGCTGAAAGAAGGCACGGTTGAACTGCCGATCAGCGAGCTGGTGCCGGCACCGGTGAAAGCCGAGGCCGAACAGATCATCGCCGACATCAAGAGCGGTGCGCTGCAACCGTTCACCGGGCCGATCAAGGATCAGGCCGGCGTGGAGAAAATCCCTGCCGGGGTGAGCGCAACCAATGCCGAACTGGCGTCGATGAACTACTACGTTGAAGGCATGAAGCCGAGATGCCGAAGTAATCTCTTCAAACTTGCATCGTCCCCGTGGGAGCTGGCTTGCCAGCGATGGGGTCCTCACATTCAACATCATTGTTGCCTGTCAGACCGCTATCGCTGGCAAGCCAGCTCCCACATTTGATCTTCAGCGTTCTCAAGGATTGTGTATGGATCAGCTTCCGGTCATCGACATCAGCCCGCTCTATTCCACCGACCAAAACGCCTGGCCCGCCGTCGCCGCGCAGATCGACCAGGCCTGCCGCGAATGGGGCTTTTTCTACATCAAGGGCCACCCGATTTCCGCGCAGCGCATCGACTCGCTGCTCGACCACGCCCAGCGTTTTTTTGCGCAACCGGCAGAAGAAAAACTGCGGATCGACATCACCCGGACCCGCCACCATCGCGGCTACGGCGCCATCGCCACCGAACAGCTCGACCCGGACAAACCCAGCGACCTCAAGGAAACCTTCGACATGGGCCTGCACTTGCCGGCGGATCATCCCGACGTGCTCGCGGAAAAACCGCTGCGCGGGCCGAATCGCCATCCGGCGCAAGCGGGCTGGGAGGCGCTGATGGAGCAGCATTACCTCGACATGCAGGCCCTCGCGCAAACCCTGCTGCGGGCGATGACGCTTGCGCTGGGGATCGAACGCGACTTCTTCGACTCGCGCTTCGTTGAGCCGGTCAGCGTACTGCGGATGATCCACTACCCACCACGCCACACCGCCAGCAGCGCCGAACAGCAAGGCGCCGGCGCGCACACCGATTACGGCTGCATCACCCTGCTCTACCAAGACAGCGCCGGCGGCCTGCAAGTGAAGAACATCAACGGTGAATGGATCGACGCGCCACCGATTGACGGCACCTTCGTGGTCAACCTCGGCGACATGATGGCGCGCTGGAGCAATGACCGTTATCGCTCGACCCCGCACCGGGTGATCAGCCCGCTGGGGGTGGATCGCTATTCGATGCCGTTCTTCGCCGAGCCGCATCCGGATACTCACATCGAATGCCTGCCCGGTTGTCAGGACGCACAGCATCCGGCGAAATATCCGACCACCACCTGCGCCGAATTCCTGCTGTCGCGCTTCGCCGATACCTACGCCTATCGACGCGAGCCGCAAGCAGTGTGATGGATCGCTTGGTCAGGTTTTGCCAATTGTTTCGGCGCGCATCTGTAGAATGGCCGCCATCTGCACCTGATGAGAAAAGAATATGTACGATTGGCTCAACGCCCTGCCCAAGGCCGAACTGCACCTGCATCTGGAAGGCTCGCTGGAGCCTGAGTTGCTGTTCGCCCTGGCCGAACGCAACAAGATCGCCCTGCCGTGGAGCGATGTCGAAACCCTGCGCAAGGCCTACGCCTTCAACAACCTGCAGGAATTCCTCGACCTGTATTACCAGGGCGCCGACGTGCTGCGCACCTCGCAGGACTTCTACGACCTGACCTGGGCCTACCTGCTGCGCTGCAAAGCGCAGAACGTGATTCACACCGAACCGTTCTTCGACCCGCAGACCCACACCGACCGCGGCATCCCGTTCGAAGTGGTGCTCAACGGCATCGCCGCGGCACTCAAGGATGGCGAGCAGCAACTGGGCATCACCAGCGGTTTGATCCTGAGCTTCCTGCGCCACCTGAGCGAAGACGAAGCACAGAAAACACTGGATCAGGCGCTGCCGTTCCGTGATGCGTTTGTCGCCGTCGGTCTCGACAGCTCCGAGATGGGTCACCCGCCGAGCAAGTTCCAGCGCGTGTTCGACCGCGCCCGCCACGAAGGCTTCCTGACCGTCGCCCACGCCGGTGAAGAAGGCCCGCCCGAGTACATCTGGGAAGCCATCGACCTGCTGAAAATCCAGCGTATCGACCATGGCGTACGCGCCATCGAAGACGAGCGCCTGATGCAGCGGATCATCGACGAGCAGATCCCGCTGACCGTGTGCCCGCTGTCGAACACCAAACTCTGCGTGTTCGATCACATGTCGAAGCACAACATCCTCGACATGCTCGAGCGTGGAGTGAAGGTCACCGTCAACTCGGATGACCCGGCGTACTTCGGCGGTTACGTCACCGAGAACTTCCACGCGCTGCACGAACACCTGGGCATGACTCAGGATCAGGCCAAGCGCCTGGCGCAGAACAGCCTGGATGCGCGCCTGGTAAAACCGTAAGCAACACCGCATAACCGATGTGGGAGCGAGCCTGCTCGCGAAGGCTTCATGTCAGTCAAAGTTTGAGTTGTCTGACACTCGGCTTTCGCGAGCAGGCTCGCTCCCACATTTACACCGGTGTCGACTCTGTAAGCTCTTCCAGCGTCTTGCCCCGCGTCTCCATCCCGAACAGCCACACCACCCCCGCCGCAATCGCAAAGCACAGCGCCCCCAGCGCAAACACCCCGCCCTGCCCGGTAATCGGGAACACCAATCCGGTCACCAGCGGTCCGAGCAACGAGCCGACACGGCCAATCGCCGAGGCAAAGCCCGAGCCCGTGGCGCGCGCCGAAGTCGGGTACAACTCCGGTGTGTAGGTGTAGAGCACCGCCCACATGCCGAACAGGAAAAACTGCATCAACAATCCGGAGCCGATCAACAGCGCGACATTGCCCCCAAACACCGCACTTTGGCCGTAGATGAACGCCATCACCCCGCCGCCCAGCAGAGTGACGATGCACACCGGTTTACGCCCCCATCGCTCCACCAGCCACGCCGCCATCAGAAACCCGGGAATCCCGCCCAGTGAAATCAGCACGGTGTAATACACCGACTGGGTCACGGCGAAACCCGACTGCTGCAACAAGGCACTGAGCCACGACGTCAGTCCGTAAAAACCGAGCAAGGCGAAAAACCACAGACTCCAGATCATCGTCGTGCGCTGGCGGTATTGCGGCGACCAGATCTGCTGCAGGGCCGAGAAGAAGTTGCCCGGGGGCGTCACTGTCCTTGGCAGGCGCACCGGCTCAGGTAATGTCGCAACGCCAAGAGACGTGCGCACCCGTGCCTCGATGGCGCCGAGGACCTTGTCCGCCGCTGCGTGACGTCCGGCCTGCTCCAGCCAGCGCGGTGATTCGGGAATGAAAAAACGGATCGCCAGCACAAACACCGCCGGTACCGCCAACACCAGGAAGATGTCGCGCCAGCCAATCAACGGCAGCAGGAAGTAAGACAGTACGCCGGCAGCGACAAAACCCAATGGCCAGAAACCGTCCATCAATGCGATGTAGCGACCGCGCCGTTGCGCCGGGATCAGCTCCGAGAGCATCGACTGCGCAATGGGAAACTCCATGCCCATGCCGATCCCCAGCAGGATGCGGAACAGCGTCAGGCTCTCGACCGTTTGTGCGGTCGAACACAGATAACTGGCCACGCCCCACAGCACGATGCTCCACTGAAACACCGGTTTGCGCCCGAAGCGGTCGGCGAGCATGCCCGACAGCGATGCCCCCAGCACCATCCCGAAAAAACTCGAACTGGCGAGCAGGCCGGCTTGTGCACTGCTCAGGCCAAACTCGCTTTTGATCGAGCCGAGCAGGAACGTCATCATGGCCAGGTCCATGGAATCGAAAAAGAACGCCAAGGCGATGATGATGAAAATGACCCGGTGATAACCGCTGAGCGGCAGCCGTTCCAGGCGTTCTGCCGCGCTGAAGTTTCGCGTATCCATACCTCATCCCCCATCCACGAAGTGTGCGGACCGAGTGTGCGCGATAACGCCTCAACGCTTTTTCTGGATACGACCTGTTCGCAGTCACAGACGACGCAAGCCCCGAAGTGTTGACCGGCGAATGCTCTATTACGCCAGTTCCAGCTCGACTTCCTTGGCGAAACAGTGGATTTCCCGCTGTCCGGCCGGCGTGACTTGCAATGCGCGAGAATCCTTGGGCAGCACCAGCCAGCCGGACTGCATGAACAATTGCAGCAACGCGGCGCCCAGTGAACCGCCCAGATGCGGACGGCGTTCGCTCCAGTCCGGACAGGCACACGCCACCTGGGCCTTGCGATGAGCCAGGGCCTGAATGAACACCCCGCGATTCGCCAGCTGCGTCGAGCCTTTGAGCGTCACCACGACCCGCTGCTCGATCTGTTCGATCCAACCGGCATCGAGCAAACGCTGGTACAGATCGGCGGCCAGCGTGCCGCCCAAATGATCGTCGCAAAAAGCGCGCACGCAGCAGCGAGGACGGCGCGGTTCGTGGATTGTTGATCGGCGTCGAGCGTTTGAATACGTGAGGGACGTCCCGCGGCGCACTGGCAATCGTGGCACTGGCCAGGGCTTCAATGGCGGCTGCGATTTCCGGAGCCGCCAGGCGGAAGAAGCGCTTGCGTCCACGGACCTCGACTTTCAACAGGCCACCCGCGGACAAACGCCCCAGATGCGCACTGGCCGACGACGGCGACAGCCCTGCCAGCAGCGCCAGCTCCTCGGTCTGGCGGGCCGAGCCATCCATCAACGCCCACATCATCGCGCTGCGCTTGGGGGTCGGCCAGCAGCGTGGCGATCTGGCTGATGCAAGGTGCATGTTCCATGTATTCACTCCCTGTTGAATCGTATCGTCTACTGCTCGAAGACATCTTGACCAGTAATGTGTCGTCGGCCAAGACGGGTAAAACGCCATGAGCCGGTGCAAGCCAGGTCAGCACTGCCACACCCGTCGATGGTGTGTTCACAGCGTTTGTATGGCGCAGGCACGGCCCTGGAAAAACCGGCCTGATTCTGCCCTGGCCGGTTGTCGGTGCAGGTTTGAGGCGGTCGCTAGTATAAGCGGGATGCACGCGGCTTCCTGCGCCGTGGCTGACGCGAATGGTGATAGTTCCTGAGTGAAATTTCGCTAATTGCCTGCGACTAATGATCAACTTTCGGGAAATGGGGAAATTGACTACTCAATTCGACGCATCGGCTGGCGAGCATTTCCCTTAAAAGGTTTACCGGCTTACTCAATTGCGCGCGATGGGCGCACAACAGATTCAGCGGAGCACGCTCGCAGAGAAGCTCCGGCAGCAACACTTTGAGGCGTCCGGCGAGGACATCGGTGCCGACATCGAGCCACGATTTATAGGCAATCCCCGCCCCCGCCACCGCCCACAACCGTACGACGTCGGCGTCATCACTGAAGCGATCGCCACTGACCGTCAGGCCGACTTCGCGCTTGCCGTCATGAAAACTCCAATGGTCATGCACGCGGCTGCCGAGCATGTACAGCAGGCAATTGTGCTGCGCCAATTGTTCGAGCTGACGCGGCTCGCCGTGGCGCGCCAGGTAGGCCGGCGAGGCGCAGAGCACGCGGCGATTGTCCGGGGCGATGGGCAGGGCCACCAGGCTCGAATCTTCCGGTTCGCCATAGCGCAGGGCAATGTCCACTGGCTGGCGGAACAGGTCGGCGATACGGTCACCGAGCAACAGCCGCACGGTCAGCTTCGGGTGCTCGCGCTGAAACTCGTCAAGCCACGGCAACAGCAGGTTACGCCCGAAATCCGAAGGCGCCGATAACTGCAGGATGCCGCTGACCTGATCCTGCGCGCTGGAGAGAAAGCGCCGGCCCTCGTCCAGCGAACCGAGCGCGGCCCGGGCATATTCGAGAAAGCCTTCGCCCTCGGCGGTCAGGCGCAGGCTGCGGGTCGAACGCGCCAGCAAGCGCACGCCCAGTTGCTGTTCGATACGCTTGAGCGCGGCGCTGGCCACCGCGGCAGACATGTCCATCACCCGCGCGGCTGCCGACAGACTGCCCAGGTCCGCAGCGCGAACGAACAACTGTAAATCGTCGAAACGCAGCATTCTCAGCCTCGATTATCAAAATAAAATTGAAAGAGACTGCTCTTTTAGCCGGTTTTATCGCGCCGAGAAATAGCCAATGATTGGCCCAAGCCCATTTATCCCGCGACCGGAGCCAAACATGTCCCAAGCATTCACCGCCATCGCCACCCTGATCGCTAAACCCGGTCAGCAGGAGACCCTCGAAAACGCTCTGCGCGCACTGGTCGAGCCGAGCCGCGCCGAGGAAGGCTGCGGCCAGTACGACCTGCACCGCGACCTCGCCGACCCGCTGACTTTCTATGTGATCGAACACTGGGCCAGCGAAGAAATCCTCCAGGCGCACAACGCCAGCGAGCACTTCCAGAATTTCCAGGCCACAGCCGGCCACTGTATCGAACACTTCCAATTGAAACGCCTGGGCAGCATCGCCTGAGCCCTTCTTCTATTACCGCTACGGAGCAAGTCATGAAAGCCATCGCCTATTACGCTTCCCTGCCGATCAGCGACGAAAAATCCCTGCAAGACATCGAACTGCCGGAGCCGGTCGCCGGCCCGCGCGACCTGCTGGTGGAAGTCAAAGCCATCTCGGTCAACCCGGTCGACACCAAGGTGCGGCAGAACGTGGCGCCGGAAAACGGCGCGGCAAAAGTGCTGGGCTGGGACGTCGCCGGCGTGGTCAAAGCCGTCGGCAGTGAAGTGACGCTGTTCAAGGCCGGCGACAAGGTGTTCTACGCCGGCTCCATCGCCCGTGCCGGTGGCAACAGCGAACTGCACGTGGTGGATGAGCGGATTGTCGGCCACATGCCCAAGTCCCTGGGTTTCGCCGAAGCCGCTGCCCTGCCGCTGACCGCGATCACCGCGTGGGAATTGCTGTTCGAACGCCTGCAGATCCGTGAGGGCAAGACCGATGAAGGTCAAAGCCTGCTGATCGTCGGCGCCGCTGGCGGCGTCGGTTCGATCCTCACCCAACTGGCTCGCCAGTTGACCGGCCTGAAGGTGATCGGCACCGCGTCCCGTGCACAGACTCGCGACTGGGTGACTGAGCTGGGCGCCGATCTGGTGATCGACCACAGCCAGCCGTTGAGCGAAGAGCTGCAGCGCGCCAGCATCGACCACGTGACCCACGTCGCCAGCCTGACCCAGACCGATCTGCACCTCGATCAACTGGTCGAGGCCTTGGCGCCGCAAGGCAAACTGGCACTGATCGACGATCCCAAGTCACTGGATGTGAGCAAGCTCAAGCGCAAGAGCCTGTCGCTGCACTGGGAATTCATGTACACCCGCTCGCTATTCGAAACCCCGGACATGATCGAGCAGCACAAACTGCTCAACCGCGTGGCCGAGCTGATTGATGCGGGGACTTTGAAAACTACGGTGGGCGAGCATTTCGGCACGATCAATGCGGCGAACCTGCGACGCGCGCACGAGTTGCTGGAAAGCGGCAAAGCCAAGGGCAAAATTGTTTTAGAAAGTTTCTGAGAATCCGACGGCCGCAATCAGCGCCAGACCCGTTAAGGGCTGGCGCTGTTTTTTGCCGTCAGTCAGATGCTTCTCCGTTGTCACAAATGCGATCGTATTCAGGTCTACACTCGAACCCTCTGCGATGCATCTTTTACACAAGGGAGGTCAGCAATGAAGATCCTGATAAAAGAAGTGGCAAAGTCTCAATGGCAGGTTCGTCTGGACCAGCACGCCGTGACCTTTCGCAGTGAAGCCGAGGCCCTCGCCTTCACCCGTACCCTCGAAGCGCGCCTGCACGCGCCCCATCAGATTCCCCAGCCCGAACAACAACGCGCCGTCGGCTGACGTTCAGGCTTCGGCCTGTGCTTGCGCCAGTGCCCGGGCATTCTGCAAACGCCGGGTGTACAACGCAATGCTCACCACCAGCAGTCCGCACAGGCTGATGACCATGGCCATCGGCATGGCGCTGCCGTCGTGCAGGACACCCACCAGCGAGGCCGCGCCGGAGGCCACGCTGAATTGCAGGCAGCCCATCAGCGCCGAGGCACTCCCGGCGCGCGCACCCTGGCCGTTCATCGCACATGCCGCAGCATTGGGCAGGATGCAGCCGAGGCTGGCAATGCACACGAACAACGGAATCAACAGCGGCCACAATGCTTCGGTGTGCATCGCGCTGACCGCGAGCAGCGAAACGCCGGCCAACAGGTATACCCACACCGCTCGTGCCAGCAGGAAGGACGGACCGCGCTTGGCCAACAGCCGCGCGTTGACCTGAGCCACCAGAATGAAACCCGCTGCATTGGTACCGAACAGCCAGCCGAAATGCTCGGCGGGTACGCCGTACAGTTTGATGAAGACAAATGGTGAGCCGGCGATGTAGGAAAACATTCCGGCGACCGCGATACCGCCGGTCAGTGCGTGGCCGAGAAACACCCGGTCGCCGAACAACCGGCCGTATTGACGCAACGCACCGGACAGCGGCTGGCGCGGCACGTAGGCCGGCAGGCTTTCCGGTAACCCCAGCGCCACAGCGAGGCCGGCCAGTGCACTAAAGCCGGTCAGCACGAGGAAGATCGACTGCCAGCCCGTGGTGTTGACCAGCAGACCGCCGAGCAATGGTGCGAGGATTGGCGCCAAACCCATCACCAGCATCAACTGCGAGAAGACTTTCGCCGATCCGACGGCATCGCATTTGTCGCTGACCACCGCCCGGGAAATCACCATCCCCGCGCAGCCGCCCAAGGCCTGGACGAAGCGGGCCCCGATCAGCCATTGCAGATTGGGTGCATAGGCGCAGGCCAATGAGGCCAGCGTGAACAGGCCGACACCGACCAGCAGCGGCAGGCGCCGACCAAACCGGTCGGCCACCGGGCCATACAACAACTGCCCGATCGACAGACCGGCGAAATACGCTGCCAGTGTCAGCTGGACGTGCTTTTCATCGGTGCCAAAGGCCAGTGCCATTGACGGGAACGCCGGCAGATAGAAGTCGATCGCCAGCGGACCGAAGGCGCTCAAGGCACCGAGAATCAGAATGGTACGGAAGTTCATCAGGCATCCAGGTTGGATTGGAGTCGGCAGCCCGACAGTCTAGCCGCGCAAAGACACCTTGAACATTCCGATAGCTCGCTAACTATTAAAAATCAGATGATTTACACCTGACCTGTGGCGAGGGAGCTTGCTCCCGCTGGACTGCGCAGCAGGCCCAGTGTTTTCAATTGGAAAAAAAGGGCCGCTTCGCGACCCGGCGGGAGCAAGCTCCCTCGCCACAGGGGATTCATCGTCATCCGGCGAGTTTTACCGGGTAGCCCTCTTCGCTGATGACCTCAATCACTTGCTCGGGGCTGAGCGAACTCTCGACGCCGACTTCTTTGGCTGCCAGATCGACCCGCACGCTGGCTGCCGGATCTTTCGCCTGCACGGCGTTGGTGATGGCTTTGACACAGTGGCCGCAGGACATGCCTTGAACGCTGAACACTTGCATGGAGGGACTCCTTTGAGTGAGGTTGCCGGCAGTGTCGAGCTTGCCACCATGGCAAGGTCAAGTTCTGCGTAAAACTGCCGGGCTGGCAATCGGCGCTGCGCTCAGCCAAGCTGCGTGCATCAATGACTCAAATTCAGGAGATTCAGCCATGCGCTGGTCAGCTTTCAGCCTGTTTGGCTTGCTCAGCCTCTTTGCCGCCCTGCCTCAGGCCAATGCGACCGGTGAGGACTATGCGGTTCTGATCATCTCGCGCGAGCGCCTGGAAGTGCCGACTTCCTGTGAAATTGGCGTATATCTCAATGACGAACTGGCGGCGCGCCTGCTTCAGGAGCAGACCACTTCGTTCAATCTGCCGCACGGCACGATTTCCATTCGTCTGAAACAATTGCCTGGCCAGATGCCGGGGTGCCAGGCAGGCATGCTCGCGCCGCCCGCGCAGCAGATCTCGCTCAAGGCCGGCGATGTGCTCAAGTACCGGATCGCGTCCAACGCCAAAGGCTTGTACCTGCGACCTGCCGCCCTCGAATATTGAGTCAACGAAAAAGATCGCAGCCTTCGGCAGCTCCTGCATTGGAATGCAATCCACCTGTAGGAGCTGCCGAAGGCTGCGATCTTTTTGCTTTTCAGATTGGCGCTTGACCTTGCCCGCATGGCAAGGTTGATCCTTGTAGACATCTTCTACAGGGAGTAAGACCGATGTCCGATTCCATCACTTTCGATCTGCCGATTGCCGGCATGACCTGCGCCAGTTGCGCCGGGCGTGTCGAGCGGGCGTTGCGCAACGTCAGCGGCGCCAGTGGCGTCAGCGTCAATCTCGCCACCGAACAGGCCCGCGTCCAGGCACCCGGTGACAGCTTGCCGGCGTTGATGGAGGCGGTTGAACGCGCCGGTTACAGCGTCCCCCAACAAACCGTGGAGCTGAGCATCGACGGCATGACCTGCGCCTCGTGCGTCGGTCGCGTCGAGCGCGCCCTGAACAAAGTCCCCGGGGTGAGGAGCGTCAGCGTCAACCTCGCCAACGAACGCGCCCACCTCGAAATGCTCGGTCAGATCGATCCGCAATTACTGCTCGACGCCGTGAGCAAGGCCGGATACTCGGCCAGCGTCTGGCAAGCCGAACATCCCGCAGCGGATAACCAGCAACAGCGCCTGCAACATGAACGCTGGGCGCTGATCTGCGCCATCGCTCTGGCCTTGCCGCTGGTGCTGCCGATGCTGCTGCAACCGTTCGGTATTCACTGGATGCTTCCGGCCTGGGTGCAATTTGCCCTTGCCACGCCGGTGCAATTCATTTTCGGCGCACGATTTTATGTGGCCGCGTGGAAAGCCGTGCGTGCCGGCGCCGGCAACATGGATTTGCTGGTCGCCCTCGGCACCAGCGCCGGATATGGCCTAAGCGTGTACGAATGGGCCACCGCCGCCGGGCGCATGCCGCATCTGTATTTCGAAGCGTCAGCGGTGGTGATTGCGCTGGTGCTGCTTGGCAAATACCTCGAAAGCCGCGCCAAGCGCCAGACTGCCAGCGCCATCCGCGCCCTTGAAGCCTTGCGCCCGGAACGGGCGATTCAAGTCATCGATGGTCGCGAGCAAGACGTGGCGATCAGCGCCCTGCGCCTCAACGATCTTGTTCTGGTCAAACCCGGCGAACGCTTCCCGGTGGACGGTGAAGTGCTGGAAGGCCAGAGCCACGCTGACGAAGCGCTGATCAGCGGCGAGAGCCTGCCGGTGCCAAAACAGCCGGGCGACCAGGTCACCGGCGGTGCGATCAACGGCGAAGGCCGCTTGCTGGTGCGCACCACCGCCCTCGGCGCGGAAAGCGTGCTGGCGCGGATCATTCGGCTGGTGGAAGACGCCCAGGCAGCGAAAGCGCCGATCCAGAAACTGGTGGATAAAGTCAGCCAGGTGTTCGTGCCCACTGTGTTACTGATTGCCCTCGTCACGTTGATTGGCTGGTGGCTGTACGGCGCGCCTATGGAAACCGCGTTGATCAACGCCGTCGCCGTGCTGGTGATCGCTTGTCCGTGTGCCCTCGGCCTCGCCACGCCGACGGCGATCATGGCCGGCACTGGTGTGGCCGCGCGTCACGGCATTCTGATCAAGGACGCCGAAGCGCTGGAGCGAGCCCATGAGGTTGACAACGTGGTCTTCGACAAGACCGGCACGCTGACGTCCGGTACGCCGCGCATCGCCCATTTCAGTGCGCTGGATGGCGATGAAAATACCCTGCTGACGCTGGCCGGTGCCCTGCAGCGCGGCAGCGAGCATCCACTGGCCAAAGCCGTGCTGGACGCGGCCGCCGAGCGCGGGCTGAGCGTGCCCGATGTCAGCGACAGCCAGTCCCTGACCGGGCGCGGCATTGCCGGCCATCTTGACGGTCGGCGCCTGGCGCTGGGCAACCGGCGTATGCTGGAGGAAAGCGGCCTCAACGCGGGTGATCTCGCCGACGCCGCCCAGGCCTGGGAAGCGGAAGGCCGGACCCTGTCGTGGCTGATCGAGCAAAGCCCGGAACCACAAGTGCTCGGTTTGTTCGCCTTCGGCGACACGCTCAAGCCCGGCGCACTGCAAGCGGTGCAACAACTGGCCGCCCGGGGTATCCACAGCCATCTGCTGACCGGCGACAACCGCGGCAGCGCGAAAGTCGTCGCCGAGGCTTTGGGCATCGAGAACGTGCACGCCGAAGTGCTGCCCGCCGACAAAGCCGCCACCGTCGCCGAACTGAAAAAAACCGGGGTGGTGGCGATGGTCGGTGATGGCATCAACGACGCCCCGGCACTGGCCGCAGCGGACATCGGTATCGCCATGGGCGGCGGCACCGACGTGGCCATGCACGCGGCCGGCATCACCTTGATGCGCGGTGATCCACGGCTGGTGCCCGCCGCGCTGGAGATCAGCCGCAAGACCTACGCGAAGATCCGCCAGAATCTGTTCTGGGCCTTCGTTTACAACCTGATCGGCATTCCGCTGGCGGCGTTCGGTTTTCTCAACCCGGTGCTGGCCGGCGCGGCAATGGCATTGTCGAGCGTCAGCGTGGTGAGCAATGCGCTACTGTTGAAAACCTGGAAACCGAAGGATCTGGAGGAGCACCGATGAACATCGGCCAAGCGGCCCGGCACAGTGGCCTGAGCGCGAAGATGATCCGCTATTACGAGTCGATCGGCCTGCTCAAGGCCGCCCATCGTACCGACAGCGGCTACCGGGTCTACAGCGATGAAGACCTGCACACACTGGCGTTCATCAAGCGTTCGCGGGACCTGGGATTTTCTCTGGAGGAAGTCGGCAAGCTGCTGACCCTGTGGCAGGATCGCCAGCGCGCCAGCGCCGATGTGAAGGCCCTGGCGCGGCAGCACATCGACGAGCTGAACCAGAAGATCCGCGAACTCGGCGAGTTGCGTGACACCCTGCAGGATCTGGTCGAGCACTGTAATGGCGACCATCGCCCCGACTGCCCGATCCTCAAGGAACTGGCGTCGGGCTGCTGCGCGCAACCCGCCCGCGCCTGAGCGCCAACAGCTTAACGGTCAACAACGTACCAAGCGGGATGCCGTGGAACAGCAGCACCACGGCACCCGGCGTCCACCAGCCGTAGAACGGCGCGGCGATCAACATGCCGACACCGAACCCGGTCATTTGCAGCAAGGTCAGGAAGCTGAAAACCGGCAAGCGCAAATGCTCCGGTTCGCGTTGCAGGCGCGACATCAGGCCGACCTCGGAAATGCCGTCACCCAACCCCGCCGGCAGGGAAAACAGCAGCAGACCGAGCAGGCTGTGCTGCTGGAACATCAGGATAAAACCGCAGGACATCAACGCCACGCCGAAGAAATACCGTCGCTCCAGATCACGGTTATCAGAACCTTTGAGGCCACTGGCAATCCGCGCACCCAGCAGTTTGCCGCTGGCCCACACCGCCAGCATCAGGCCGAGCGTGGTGCTGGCCGAATCGGGTGTCAGCAGTCTGGAGATGATCGGGAAGCCGACGTTGTGCGCGGCACTGCCCAAGGTGTCAGCCATGGTCACGGCGAGCATCGCCGCAATCACCGGAGCACTGCGCAGGCCTTGTTTCAAGGCTGACCATTCGCTGCGTTCGTTGGTCGATTGTTCGCTGACGTCTGCAGCGGCGAAGCGCAACGGCGCAATCAACAACGCCGCCAGCAAGTAGGTCAGTGCGTTGAGCGCGAATACCGTTTCAAAACCGAACGCCGCCACCAGCAAACCGGACACCAGGCTGCCACCAACCATTGCCGCCGATGAAGCCGAGGTGAGCCAGGCATTGGTTTTCAGTAGCTGCGCGGCTTCGATCAGCCTCGGCAATTGACTGTTGAGGCCGATAGCGAACATCGAGTTGCCAAAACCCAGGCCGAAAGCGATCACCGGCAACAGCAACGCCTGCTGGCTCACCGGCAGGATCAACAGCAGGCCCAGCAACACCGCGCGCAGCAGATCGAAGGCAATCAACGGCCCCCGGCCGTTCCAGCGCCGGTAAAAGCGAGTGCCAATCAGGCTGGCAAAAATCCCCCCGCCGACCCGGCTGGCGAGAAAAACCCCGACGCTCATGGCGCTGTTGCTCAGCAGGTAAACGTACGTCGCCAGCGCGACCATGTTGAGGAAAGCGCCGAAGTCGGAGATCAGCCGGGCGCTGATGATGAGGCGGGCGTTCACATTCAATCCTTGAGTGTGCGAGGGCTGACAAGATTCCCACATAAAGTCCATAGACACCACCGGCCCCTGTGGGAGCTGGCTTGCCAGCGAAGAGGCCGGTACATCCGATAAAATTTTTCAGCTTGAACCTCCGCTATCGCTGGCAAGCCAGCTCCCACAGTGAGGTGTGGTGAAGGAACATGCGGGCACAAAAACCC
>NZ_JABULD010000619.1:0-4617 GCF_014060985.1 Pseudomonas sp. MD195_PC81_125 | reverse complement strand
GGCGGGGGCGTTTTTCATGGGCGACTGGCCCAGATCGATTTCACCGGCACTGTGGCCACCGGCTGACGATTGCGCCACTGATTACCCTCGACCAGACTCACCTCCAGTTGTTTGCGGTCTTTGGAAAAGCTCGCCGTCAGGTACGTCTGTTGAGAAGCGGCACCGCTGAGAAACATCGGCACACTGCCCATGTAGGTCTGGCTGCCACCCTCGCCGTGATAATGGCCAGCAAACATCGCCGTCACCTGATACTTTTCAATCATGTCGCGAAAGCGCTTCTGTTGCTCCCAACTGCCTGCCCAGTCATAGGGTTTGTGCATGTTGATAATGATCGCGTAGCCTTGCGCTCGCGCTATTCGCAAATCATTTTCCAGCCAGTCCAGCGACTCTTTGATGTCGAACGAAGTCGGATTCAGCGCATGGGAAATCTTCACCTGGTAAGTCGGCTCATTGTTCAACTGCACCAGGTGTACTTCACCGATATTCTTTGAATACGCCAGACTGCCGAGATAGTGCTTATTCAAAAAGCTGCCGCTCACTTCAAGATCGAACTCATCGACTTTATCCACGTGATGATCGCGATAATCGACAATGCTGCCCGCCGCACAACTTTCACTAAAACAATCATTCACGTTGTTTTGATAATCATGATTGCCCAACCCATAGAGAAAGTGATCGCCAAAGTATTTGCTCAGCATCGTCCTCATGAAGGAGCGCTGCCAGCCATGACCGAACGCAGTGATGTCGCCGTTGATCATCAACGGTACGCTGGCCTGGCCGCCCATCTCGTTGCGAAACTGCGCAATACTCGCGAACTGATTCTCCACCAGCCATTTCGAGCGTTTTTCAAAATCCGCGCTCGGCTCATCTTCACCACTGTCCGATTTTTCCGTCCACGGGTATTGCGGGTCCGAGGCAAATACCATGTGCTGCGGAACACCCTCATTGGCACTGGCGAGAGAGGTCAGCGATAACAGGTACAGACAAGCGAACAGCTTTTTAACTTCCTTGATTTTCATAACATTCCATTATTGCGTTAACTTTCAAAACACGAACATGCAACTAGCACGCTGCAGAACAGCCACCAAGCTATTCGAAAATAATAAAAAATTAAAAGCCCTCAATTAACTAATTATATTTCTACGTTATTGGCATAGCCGTTGAAATTAATACTTTGAGACACATGTGCGGTGGACGCGTTTCAGCATGCTCTGTAGGGTCTGCCACAGCCCGGTGACCCGCACCGGAGCCACTTCAAGGATGAAGCCGCTATGTTGAATAACGACAAACATTGTCTTCCGGTTGATCAGCCGCTGACTGAATCTGATCAACCAATTGAATCATTGGAAACAACTGTAGAAACCATTACCGTGACATTCGACAATCCGTCACAACCCGATTCCAAGAGCACCACAAAACGCCATCGAAATACCGGCAGTCTCGACAGCCTGGGCGGCGGCAGGCTGCCCTGAGTCTTGAAGCCACGTGTGAATCAACCTGAGCCGGCCTGCGCCTTGTGCGGGGCTGGCTCGACTAATGCCAGCCATGGACCGACCAACGGACGGCTGAGTCCTGTCTTCCTCGATTGCCGCCCTAAAGGCGGAGTAGCGAGAGGTCAACCATGATGGCAATCACCACCATCTCCAGCCGTGAATTCAATCAGGACACCAGCAGCGCCAAAAAGGCTGCGCGTCTGGGTCCAGTGATCATCACAGACCGTGGTAAGGCTTCTCATGTTCTTTTGAGCATTGAGGAATATCAGAAACTGAGCGGCGCAAACACAAGCATTGTCGATTGGTTGGTCATGCCGGAGGCTGCCGACATCGATTTCGAAACCGAGCGCGCAGTCATCATTCATCGTCCCGTGGACCTGTCCTGATGTATTTACTCGACACCCATGTGATTTCCGAACTTCGCAAGCCGCAAGCCGATGCCAATGTGGTCAGTTGGGCCAAAGGCGTCATCGCCCCGTGTCTGTACATTTCCGCCATTACTCTGAAAGAACTGGAAACCGGAGTCCTGCGAACGGAACGGCGTGATCCTGCTCAAGGAAAGCTGTTGCGCAGTTGGCTGACGCGTCACGTCATGCCGGCATTCGAAGCTCGAATCCTGCCGGTTGATGCTGCAGTAGCGCTACGTTGTGCCAGCCTGCATGTGCCCGACCAGACCAATGAAAGCGATGCATTGATCGCTGCCACGGCCCTGGTGCATGGACTCACGGTGGTCACGCGTAATGTCGAGGATTTCCGCTCGAGCGGCGTCGCCGTGATCAATCCGTGGGAACAATGAATTAGCTGCCACTGCAAAACCGTCCATACTCAACAAGTCAATTGATCTGCATCAGGCTTTTCTGCATTCGCTACACCAATAATGCTTTTTTCCCAACGCGACCAAAGGTCGCACCCTTGAGTTAGAGCGACAGGCGTATCATTGCGCCACTGCAACACCCCTTTCTGACCGCGGTCGGCACGTATCGACCGAGGCATTTGTCCACTGCCGTGGGATGCAATGATGAGCAACCAGATTCCGGTACACGACGTCACACCACCGAGCAAAAACGCGAACAACAGCGTCGACCTTTACGCCTCTCGAGAAAAAATCTACACCCGTGCTTTCACTGGCCTGTTCCGCAATCTGCGGATGATGGGCGGCGCTGCGCTGTTCCTGTTGTATTTCGGTACGGTGTGGCTGAACTGGGGCGGGCATCAGGCGGTGTGGTGGAACCTGCCGGAACGCAAGTTCTTCATCTTCGGCGCCACGTTCTGGCCGCAAGACTTCATCCTGCTGTCTGGCCTGCTGATCATTGCCGCGTTCGGCCTGTTCTTCATCACCGTGTACGCCGGTCGCGTCTGGTGCGGCTACACCTGTCCGCAAAGCGTGTGGACGTGGATTTTCATGTGGTGCGAGAAGGTCACCGAAGGCGATCGCAACCAGCGTATCAAGCTCGATAAAGCGCCAATGAGCGGCAACAAGTTTCTGCGCAAGCTCGCCAAACATTCGCTGTGGCTACTGATCGGTTTCGTCACAGGCATGACCTTCGTCGGCTACTTCTCGCCGATCCGCGAACTGGTATTCGATTTCTTCACTGGCCAGGCCGATGGCTGGTCGTATTTCTGGGTCGGCTTCTTCACCCTCGCCACCTACGGCAACGCTGGCTGGCTGCGCGAACAGGTGTGCATCTACATGTGTCCGTATGCACGCTTCCAGAGCGTGATGTTCGACAAGGACACCCTGATCGTGTCCTACGACCCGCGTCGCGGCGAAAGCCGTGGCCCGCGCAAGAAAGGTGTCGATTACAAAGCCATGGGCCTGGGCGATTGCATTGACTGCACCATGTGCGTCCAGGTGTGCCCGACCGGTATCGACATCCGCGACGGACTGCAGATCGAGTGCATCGGTTGCGCCGCGTGCATCGATGCTTGCGACGCGATCATGGACAAGATGGACTACCCGCGCGGCCTCATCAGCTACACCACCGAACACAACCTCTCGGGCCAGAAAACCCATAAACTGCGGCCGCGCCTGATCGGCTATGCGGTGGTGCTGCTGGCGATGATCAGCCTGCTGGTGACCGCATTCTTCATGCGCTCGCTGGTCGGCTTCGACGTCAGCAAGGACCGCGTGCTGTACCGCGAGAACGCCGAAGGCCGGATCGAAAACGTCTACAGCCTGAAGATCATGAACAAGGATCAGCGCGACCACACCTACGTGCTGGAGGCCGCCGGCCTGCCGGATCTGCGCCTGCAAGGCAAACGCGAGATCACGGTCCCGGCCGGCGAAATCTTCAGCATGCCGGTGGAGTTGTCGAGCGCACCGGAACAATTGCCGTCGAGCACCAACGAGGTGAAATTCATCCTCAAGGACGCCGACGACGACAGCGTCCACGTTGAAGCCAAGAGCCGATTCATCGGCCCACAAACCCGTTGAGAGAACTGAACATGCCCGCTGCAAACGCCGCAAGCCCTTGGTACAAGCACCTCTGGCCATGGATCATCATCGGGATCCTGGCCTGCTCGGTGACGTTGACCCTGTCAATGGTGACCATTGCGGTGAACAACCCGGACAATCTGGTCAACGACAACTACTACGAGGCCGGCAAAGGCATCAACCGCTCGCTGGATCGCGAACTGTTGGCGCAGGAGTTGAAGATGCGCGCCAACGTCCATCTGGATGAACTCACCGGCGAAGTCGACCTGCGCCTGAGCGGTGCCAGCCAGCCGAAAACCCTGGAACTGAACCTGATCTCGCCGACCCAGCCGGAGAAGGATCGCAAGATTGTCCTGACCCGCAGTGAAACCGAAGCCGGCCGTTACATCGGCCAGTTGGGCGACAAGGTCGAAGGTCGGCGTTTTGTCGAATTGCTGGGTACTCAGGACGACCACGTGTGGCGCATGTTCGAAGAAGAACAGGTCAGCCATGACAAGGACCTGCTGCTCGGTGACGAACCGTTGCAGGGCGCTGAAGACCAGAAGAAGTAAACCGAACCCTGTAGGAGCTGCCGCAGGCTGCGATTTTTTGATCTTGCTATTGAAAAACAAAATCAAAAGATCGCACCTGCGGCAGCTCCTACAGTTTATGTGTGTGGCTGACCGGCTAGAAAACCAGGCGAAAACGCCA
>NZ_JABULD010000213.1:0-4668 GCF_014060985.1 Pseudomonas sp. MD195_PC81_125 | reverse complement strand
AGGTTGGYTTTYSAAGATCAAAAGATCGCAAGCCTTCGGCAGCTCCTACAGGTGTATCTTTCGGACTTCTGTCCGCGAGGTGTGTGATGAGTTCCGCTTTGAAAATCGATTTTGTCAGCGACGTTTCCTGCCCGTGGTGCATCGTCGGTTTGAATGGCTTGTTGCAGGCGCTGGAGATTCTGCGCGATGAAGTGCAGGCCGAGATTCATTTCCAGCCGTTCGAGCTGAACCCGAAGATGGGCCCGGACGGGCAGAACATCACCGAACACATCAGCGAAAAGTACGGCTCGACCCCGGAGCAGTCACAGAAAAACCGCGAAGCGATTCGTGCCCGTGGCGCCGAGGTCGGGTTCGCCTTTCGTACCGATGGCAACAGCCGCATCTACAACACCTTCGATGCTCATCGTCTGTTGCATTGGGCCGGGCTGGAAGGTGTGCAGCTGCCGTTGAAAGAAGCGTTGTTCAAGGCCTATTTCACGGATGGCGGTAATCCGTCCGATCAAGCGCAACTGGCGCAGATTGCCGAAAGCGTGGGGCTGGATCGACAGCGTGCCGAAGCGATTCTGGCCAGCGACGAATTTGCCGATGAAGTGCGCGAAGAAGAGCAACTGTGGCTGCAACGCGGCGTGAGCTCAGTGCCGACCGTGGTGTTCAACGGTCAGTACGCGGTCACGGGCGGGCAACCGGTGGACACCTTTGTCGGGGCGATTCGGCAAATCATCAGTGAAACCCGGGGCGGCAGCGTCAGCAACTGAATCCCCACCCCGGGGCGGCACCGTCAACAACTGAATACCAACCCTGTAGGAGCTGCCGCAGGCTGCGATCTTTGCCTTTAAAGAGCAGGATCAAAAGATCGCAGCCTGCGGCAGCTCCTACAGGGATCAAGTGTGCAGGCGCACCCACACCGAGACCAATACGCTGGCGGCAATCAACCACGCGACAACCGCCACCGCCAGTGACGCCTCCAGGCGCATCCGGTCGACCATCACGTACAGCGTCGCCAGATAGATGAAGTAGGGAATGATCGACCACATGCCGAACACGATGGTCGCCTTCAGATCATCGACCGAACGGCCCTTGCCGACGATGTAGTGGGCAATCAGCGCAAAGGTCGGAAACAGCGGCACCAGCCCGGCGATGTAATAGTTTCGGGTCTTCGACAGCGCGGCGAGAATCACCACCACTGCTGCGCCGAGGGCGGCTTTGAGAATCAGATCCATCAGTGACTCAACCCGTATTTTTTCACTTTGTCGAACAGCGTGGTCTTGGCCATGCCCAGCTCCAGACTGGCTTGAGTCAGGTTGCCGCCGCTGCGTTGCAAGGCATCGTTGAGCAGGTTGCGCTCGAAGGCTTCCACCGCTTCGGCGAACGCCAGCCCCTGACCGCCGCTGCTGGCGCCGGACTTCTTGAACGCCGGCAGGCCGAGGGCAAAGCGCTCGGCGACGTTACGCAGTTCGCGCACGTTGCCCGGCCAGTCGTGGCTCATCAGGTTTGACAGGGTCTGGTTGTCCAGCTCGGGCAACGTGCGGTCGAAGCGCAGCGCCGACTGCTGGGTGAAGTGTTCGAACAGTTGCAGGATGTCCTCACGGCGCTCGCGTAGCGGCGGCAGTTCCAGCGTCACCACGTTGAGGCGGTAGTACAAGTCGCTGCGAAACTCGCCGGCCTTGCTCGCTTGGTCGAGGTCGGATTTGGTCGCCGCAATCACCCGGCAATCCACCGCGACGCTCTGGTTCGAGCCGAGGCGTTCGAGGGTGCGTTCCTGCAATACACGCAGCAGTTTGATCTGCAACGGCAGCGGCATGCTTTCCACTTCATCGAGGAACAGCGTGCCGCCGTCGGCGTGTTCGATCTTGCCGATACGCCGTTTGCCGGCACCGGTGAAGGCGTTGGCTTCGTGGCCGAAAATCTCGCTTTCGAACAGGTTCTCCGGCAGGCCGCCACAGTTCAGCGCGACGAATTGCTTGGTGTGGCGGCGACTGAAATCGTGCAGGCAGCGCGCGACCAGTTCCTTGCCGGTGCCGGTCTCGCCTTCGATCAATACGTTGGCCGAGGTGTCGGCGACGTTGGCGATCAGCTCGCGCAGGTTCTGCATCGCGGGGGAACGACCGATGATCCGGCCTTCGAGGGAGTCGCGTTCGGCCAGTTGCCGACGCAGCGACGAGACTTCGCGGGCGAGGCTGCGTTGCTCCAGTGCGCGGCGGGCGACGTCGACCAGACGCTCCGGCGAGAACGGTTTCTCCATGAAATCGTAGGCGCCTTTCTGCATCGCACCGACCGCCATGGAAATATCACCATGACCGGTGATCAGCACCACCGGCAGACTGCGGTCGCGTTGCTTGAGGCGGGTCAGCAGCTCCAGGCCATCGATGCCCGGCAGGCGGATGTCGCTGATGACGATGCCGGCGAAGTTGTCGCCGACCTGCTCCAGCGCTTCTTCGGCACTGCCGACACCGATGCAGGGAATGTCTTCCAGGGTCAGTGCCTGCTGGCAGCCGAGCAGCACATGGGGGTCTCTTCGACGATCAGCACACTAAGGTCGTGGTTCATATTGGCTCGGCAGGAGTAGGGCTTACCAACGGTAAACTGAGGACGAAGGTGGTGCCACCGCTGGCCGGATGTTCGACACCCAGGTGCCCGCCGGTGGCGGCAGCGAGGCTGGCGGAGAGGGTCAGGCCGAGGCCCAGGCCCTGTTCGCCGGGTTTGGTGGTGAAGAACGGTTCGAACAGATGCTTGCGCGCCTCGGCATCGACGCCGTGGCCGTTGTCGCGCACCCGCAGACGATATTTGCCGTTGAATTCTTCACCCTCCAGCCACAGTTCCGGCTGCGGCTGCGCCTGCATGGCGTCGAGGGCATTGCCGATCAGGTTGACCAGAATCTGTTCGAGGCGGGTCTGGTCGATCTGCACTTGCACGTCGATGAATTGCCGATGCAGTTGCAGTGACGCGCTCTCGACCCTGGCACCCAGCACCTGCAGCGCGGCGTCCACCGCTTTGCCGAGACTGGCCTGGCCCTTGTCGTCCCCGCGTCGGGCGAACGAGCGCAGGCTGGCAGTGATTCGGCCCATGCGGTCGATCAGGTCATTGATGGTCTTGAGGTTGGTGCTGGCGACGTCGAGCTGGCCGCGTTCGAGGAATCGAATGGTGTTGCCGGACAGGGTGCGCATCGCGGCCAGCGGCTGGTTCAATTCGTGGGCGATGCTGGTCGACATCTGGCCGATGGCCGCGAGTTTGCCGGCCTGCACCAGTTCGTCCTGAGCGCGGCGCAGGGTTTCTTCGGCTTGCCGTCGTTCGCGGATCTGGCTCTTGAGGCGCTCGTTGCTGGCGCGCAGGTCGCCGGTGCGTTCGGTGATCCGTCGCTCGAGTTGACTGTTGGCTTCCTGCAAGGCTTCGCGGGCGGCGAGGCGGGTGGCGATGACCTTGCGCCGCTCGTTCCAGGCAATCAGCAAAAACGCCACCAGAGCGAACGCCACGGCCACCAGAATGCCTTGGTTGATCGCTTCGCGGCGCAGGTCCTGCAACGGCGTGAGCAAAGTGAAATTCCACGGTGTGTCGCTCAGTGGCCGGGTCTGGGCCAGATAGCTGATGCTGTCGTCATCGGCGCTCACTTCGCTGTTGGCAGGGAAGGTCAGTTTCTCCACGCCTTCGGCCAGGGTTTCGCGGGCCAGTGGTTGCAGTTCGTTGAGCGGGAACCAGTAATACTGCAGGCTGCGGGCGAGCTTCTCTTTGGTTTCATCGCTCAGCGGGACCACCGATTTCAGGCGCCGCGCCGGATCGCTGGAAAGAATGATGATGCCGTTCTCGTCGCTGACGAAGGCTTCCAGACGGGCGCGCTGCCAGCGTTCTTCCAGGGCTTCGAGACGCACTTTGACCACGGCGACGCCGATGATCTTGCCGTGCTCTTCCAGGCCGTGGGCCAGGTAATAACCGGGTTCGCCGCTGGTGCTGCCGATGCCGTAGAAACGTCCGGGCTCGCCGCGCACGGCTTTCTGGAAATAGGCGCGGAACGACAGGTCTTCACCGAGGTAGCTGTCGACGTCGCGCCAGTTGCTGGTGGCCATCACGCGGCCGGTGGTGTCCATGACATAGATGGCCCGACTGCGGCTGCGCCGGTTCAGGCCTTCAAGGTAAGCATTGACCGTTTGCCGGTGTTCCGGGGTTGGATCGGCCAGCAATTGCGGGACGCTGGTTTCCAGTTCCAGCAGGCTGGGCAGGTAGGTGTATTTGCTGATCTCGCTTTCGACGGTGCGCGCGTGCAGTTCAAGCTGACGCTGGCCGTTTTCGCTGAGGCTGCGGATGCCGAAATGTTCACTGGTCCAGAAACCGGCGTAACCCAGTCCGATCATCAGCACGATGATCAGCGGCGGCAGAAACAGATGGCGAATCAGACGAGGCTTCACGGCAAGTGATGGCGGCGCTGCGCGATAGAGATTGGGGTCGCATTTCATCACAGTTGCCTTGGGTCAACCAGCATGGTTAAAGCATCCTGGTTTGTTCGAGCGCGGAACCTGTGGCGAGGGGATTTATCCCCGATCGGCTGCGAAGCAGTCGTCAAACCGGCAGATGCGGTTCGAGTTTGAAATGTTGGGGCCGCTTCGCGGCCCATCGGGGGATAAATCCTCTCGCCACAAAGCTCCCTCGCCACAGAGTTCAGTGTGTTGCTTTTAGTGC
>NZ_JABULD010000668.1:0-11102 GCF_014060985.1 Pseudomonas sp. MD195_PC81_125 | reverse complement strand
GCAGGCTGCGATCTTTTGACCTTCGCGTCTAACGGCAACTCAAGACCAAACCGCGTACCCATTGCCTTGCGCCCCGCCACGGTCAGTGCCAACGCCCGACTGTCAAGATCCTGCGTCACCCACTTGCGTTTCAACGCCATCTGCAACAACGCCGCGCCCAACGAACCGCCCAGATGCGGCCGACGCATGCTCCAGTCCAGGCACGGGCAAGCGAACTTGCGGCGCAAGGTACTCAAGTCCTGCACCTCTATCCCCAAGCCCACGAACAGCGCCTCGCCACTCTCGCTCAAGCGATAAGCCCGCTCGTCGGTTTCCACCAGCCATCCCGCCGCGAGCAAACGGTCATGCAGCAACACCGCCAGCGTGCCGGCCATATGGTCGTAGCAAGTGCGCGCGAATTGCAGACGATCCGGGGTGTGCGGCTTGAAGCTAGGCACGGCGTTCTGGCCGATCACCATCAACGCTTCCAGCGCCTGCGCCACCCGTTGATCGGCAAGGCTGTAATAACGATGGCGGCCCTGCACGTGCAAGCGCACCAGCGACAGATCCTTGAGTTTGGCCAGGTGCGCGCTGGCGGTAGAGGCGCTGACCTCGGCAACGGCGGCCAATTCAGTGCTGGTGCGGGCGTGGCCGTCCATCAGCGAGCAGAGGATTTTGGTGCGTGCCGGTTCGGCGATGGCGGCTGCCACCTGCGAAACGCCGATGTCTTGATGTTCTGCGTGCATATTTCGCTCCCCGACGAATCGTCCTCGCTGCGAACTGAAGATACTCGCATCACTTTCCCGACGACAAGGTTGTGAACCATGGACCCGATCATCGCTGCGACGCATGCCGATCCCTACCCTTACTACGCCAAACTGCGCGCCGAGGGCGGACTGACCTTTGATCATGGATTGAAACTGTGGGTCGCCAGCAGCGCCCGAGCGGTGCGTGCGGTGCTGACGCATGCCGATTGCCGGGTGCGGCCGCTGCAGGAACCGGTGCCCAAGGCGATTGCCTCGGGGCTGGCTGGCAAGGTGTTCGGACAGTTGATGCGGATGAACGATGGCGAGCGTCAGCGCTGTCCACGCTCTGCGGTGGAACCGGCACTGCAGTTGATCGATGACGATCAGGTACGCGCATTGGTGGCAGCACGGCTGATGACAGCGGACGCGGACGGCTTATATAAGGCGATGTTTCGCGGCCCGGTGTGTGTGGTCGCGACGCTGCTCGGCTTCACCCCGACGCAAGGTCGGGCGATCAGTGAGCTGACGGCGGATTTCGTCGCCTGCCTGTCGCCGCTGAGCAATGACCTGCAACTGGCGGCGGCGCATGCGGCGGCTGAGCAATTGCGCGGTTACTTCATCGAGTTGCTGGCTGAAGCCAACAGCGATTTGCTCCAGGCGATCGAGCAGCGATTCGCGGGGGACAAAGAAACCCTGATCGCCAACCTGATCGGACTCTGCTCGCAGACATTTGAGGCGACAGCCGGGCTGATCGGCAATGCACTGATTGCGTTACGGCGTGAACCTGAGTTGCGCGATGCCTCTGTGGACGCACTGTTGGCTGAAGTTCAGCGCTTTGATCCGCCGGTGCAGAACACTCGGCGCTTTGTCACACAGACTTGCGAGATCGATGGCGTGCGGCTCGAGGCTGGCGAGGTGATTCTGGTGCTGCTGGCCTCGGCCAACCGCGATCCTTTGTTAAATGCAGAGCCCGAGCGGTTTCTGCTGGATCGTCCTGACCGGCGCAGTTTCAGCTTTGGCAGCGGCCGGCATCAGTGTCCGGGGCAGACACTGGCGCTGAGCATTGCCGCTGCGACTGTCAGAAAAAATCCTTGATCAGGGTATGAATCTGCAACAACTGACGTGGCATTACCGCCCTTCCCTCAACGGGCGGATTCCACTGTTCAGCGCAGTGCGACCTTAAGCGCTGCGCAACTCGATGGTCAGGTGCGACAGTTCATGCACCGGCGCCAGCCGTTCGCGAATCGCCTCCGCCGTCACGCCCGCCGCCGCGACCACACTGACAATCGCCGCCCGCGCCTGCGGGCCGACCTGCCAGACATGCAGATCGCTGATGCGCACATCGTCCGAGGTTTCCAGCAACTCGCGGATCTCCGCCGCCACCGGCTCGTCGGTGGTGTCGAGCAGCACCGCGGCGCTGTCGCGCATCAGGTTGTAAGCCCATTTCGCGATGACAATCGAACCGACAATCCCCATCGCCGGGTCCAGCCATACCCAACCGAGATAGCGCCCGGCCAGCAACGCGGCAATCGCCAGCACCGAGGTCAGGGCATCGGCCAGCACATGGACGTAGGCCGAGCGCAGATTGTTGTCGTGATGGTGATGATGATCATGACCGTGGTCATGCTGATGGCCGTGGTCATGGCCGTGATGGCCCATCAACAGAAAGGCGCTGAGGACGTTTACGCCCAAGCCGACAATCGCAATAACAGTGGCTTCGCCAAACGCCACGGTAGTCGGTTCGAACAAACGAAAAATCGACTCGCCGGCAATGCCCAGCGACACCAGCCCCAGCACCATTGCCGAAGCAAATCCGGCCAGATCGCCGACTTTGCCGGTGCCGAAACTGTAGCGGCGGTTGTTGGCATTGCGCCGGGCAAAACCATAGGCTGCCGCGGCGATACCCAACGCGCCGGCATGGGTCGCCATGTGGAAACCGTCGGCCAGCAGGGCCATGGAGCCGGTGATGTAGCCGGCGGCAATTTCGCCGATCATCATCACCAACGTCAGCGCCACCACCCACAAAGTGCGGCGGGCATTTTCGTCGTGAGATGCGCCGAGAAACTGGTGATCGTGGCTGAAACGCTCAGCGCTTGGGGTCAGGCTCATGATGCGGATGCTCTATTTGGAATAACGGCGGATGGCTTGCAACAGATCTTCGGCGCCTTCGGCACGCTGTTCGTCGGTGAGGTCGGGATGCGCCACGTGCTCACGGGTGTGAGCCTCAATGAACTGCTCCATCAAACCGTTGACCGCCCCGCGAATCGCCGCCACCAGGTGCAAGGTCTTGGCGCAATCGGCATCGCCTTCCAGCGCTTTCTCCACCGCCTGCACCTGCCCAGCAATCCGCCGCACGCGGTTGAGCAACTCGTCTTTGTGTTCGTGAATGTGCGACATACCTATACCCCCTACCCCTATATGACGCGCATAGTCGCCGATGGCTTGGGCAATCGCAAGTTCGGTGAGCCTTCAAGGGATGAACGGGATGCGGAAAGCGATTTCACTCCCCCTGTGGGAGTGAGCCTGCTCGCGAAAGCGGTGGACCTGCTAGTTGCACGGCAGTCGAAATCCGGATCCGATCCGGATCGATGGATCTTGGGGTCGCTTCGCAACCCAGCGGGAGCAAGCTCCCTCGCCACAAGGAAAACGGCGCAAAGGAGAATTTCACATGACCAAAAAAATAGATGCCCACGTCGTCGCCACATAAGTCGCCATGGGCCCCAATGAGCGGGATCGGCACCGGGCGCAGGACGCGATGGCAATGGTGGCCTGAGTAATCGTGACGAGGGGGATCGCCAAGCGATACCTCAAGTAGGCCTGCTGCGCAGTCCATCGGGGATAAATCCCCTCGCCACAGGTTACATGGAAATTGATTGATCGGCGGTTGCCCGCCTCAATCCTCCCGCGTCAAAACCTCCAGCAACTCAATCTCAAACACCAGATTCGAATTGGGCGGAATCTTGCCCATCGTTCGTTCGCCGTACCCCAGATGCGCCGGCACCAGCAGTTTGCGCTTGCCGCCCACTTGCATGCCCATCAGCCCCTGATCCCAGCCTTTGATCACCCGGCCCGTGCCAATCACGCACTGGAAAGGTTTGCCTCGGCTGTGGGAAGAGTCGAATTCGCTGCCGTCTTCCAGCCAGCCAGTGTAGTGGGTGGTGATCAGTGCACCTTTGACGGCAGCCTTGCCCTCGCCCACCTGGAGATCGATTACCTGCAGTTCATCATTCATGCCATTCACTCTATTGTTCAGCTGGTCGCCGTTTTCCCAGAAATGTCGGCTGTTCGCAACTCATTAACGAAGATTGGCGCTGTATCCGAAGTGACTGACAACCCATTAAGATAGCCAACCGCCATTACTTCACGGATCGATTGTTCATGCTGGCAGTTCCCGAATGACTGACCTCTGGATCAGCCTTGCCCTTGGCGTTGTCATGCTTGGATTGATCGCTGTCCTGATCTGGCGCGAGCGCGGCTTGCGCAAGCAACTGGACGAATACCGCGAGCTGCTGACCCGCGCCGCCGAACGCCAGAACATCCACCAGGACGGTGACGCCGAGCGTTTCAAACGCAGCCAGTACTTTGCCCGCATCGGCACTTGGGATTGGGAAGTCGACACCGACCGGCTGTATTGGTCGGACGCGATCTACGGCATGTTCGGGTTCAAGATCGGCGAAATCACCCCGTCTTATGCGCTGTTCTGCGCCTGTGTGCACCCGGACGACCGCGTCAGAGTGCGCGAGGGTGAATTGCGTTGTCTGGAGACCGGTGAAAACCATGACGAGGAATACCGCGTGGTCTGGCCCGACGGCACGATTCGCTGGCTGCGGGAAACCGGCAATGTGGTGCGCAACGACCACGATGCGGTGATCAAGATGATGGGTGTGGTGCGCGACATCACTGAGGAAAAAGCCTCGGCGAGTTACCTTCAGCACCTCGCCCACTTCGACCCGTTGACCGGTTTGCCCAATCGTCTGGTGCTTGAAGAGCGTTTATCCGAAGCACTGGAACAGGCGCGCCGCAGCCTGACCCGCGTGGCACTGGTGTTTATCGATCTCAATGGTTTCAAGGCGATCAACGACCATTACGGTCACGCCGCCGGCGACCGCGTGCTGATCACCACGGCGACGCGTCTGAAACGCATCCTGCGCGCCACAGACACCGTCGCACGGATTGGCGGCGACGAATTCGTGGTGATCCTGCAAGGCCTGGCCCCGAGCCTCAACCTGCAGGAGGAAGCCCGTAGCATCTGTCAGAAGATTTTCATCGAACTGTCGCCGCCGATCAGCATCGGCAACGACCAGCGCCACATCGGCACCAGCCTTGGCGTCGCGGTATTTCCCGACCATGCGCCGACCATGGATCGGCTGTTGCACATTGCCGATCTGGCGATGTATGAGGCCAAGCGCAGTGGGAATAATCAGTATCGGTTGGGGGGCGAGAGCCCTGCGCGGTTGCACGCCCAGGGCCTTTAAGTCCGGGAACTTAACGCTCGACAGGCTGCATCTCGACAATGGTGCCGTTGGTGATCATGACCATCACGTACTTGTCGTTGATCTGCACCCACTGCGCCTGGTCAACCGGTGCTTTCAAGCCTTTCTGTTTCCAGTTTTTCAATGCCTTGTCGCTGCGCTGATAAATGTCTGGAGCGCGGTCGTTGACCTTCAATTCACGGTCGCTGGTCGGCGACTGGACGGTGGGTTCGCTTGAGGTTTGCGCCGCTTGAACAAGTGGGCTGATCCCGGCAATGCCGGCGACGAGGGCCAGGCTGGCGATTAGGGTTTTGCTGTTCATCGGTGAACCTCCTTCAGATGTGTGATACCTGAACTCCGACTGCGGAGGACTGGAATCATTCCTTGTTTTTTTGCCTGAGCTGGCTGGGGAATTGTAGTTGGCAGGCAGATCGTCATCGCTGGTGAGCCAGCTCCCACAGGGTCCGCTGATGACACAGGATGTGTGATCGCCCCGCGAAACTGTGGGAGCGAGCTTGCTCGCGAAGAGGCCAGCACATTCAACACTTTTCCGCCTGAACCACCGCTTTCGCGAGCAGGCTCGCTCCCACAGGTTAGACGTGTTTTCAGGATTGATCCGCTTTGCGCATCAATCCATGCCAACAATGCAATTAACATCCTGTTACAGCTGCGCGACCATCCGCCGCAATAACAACCGTGCGCCGCTTCCACGTCGCGCACGTCATAAAAGCGGTGGAGATTTTTCTATGACAGCCTCAATCCCACACGGCGGCTCGCGGGCCGGCGCCATTTTCCGGGTGACCTCGGGCAACTTCCTCGAACAGTTCGACTTCTTTCTGTTCGGCTTCTACGCCACGCAGATCGCGGCGGTGTTCTTCCCGGCGAGCAGTGAGTTCGCTTCCCTGATGATGACCTTTGCCGTATTCGGCGCAGGCTTTCTGATGCGTCCGCTGGGTGCCATTGTGCTTGGCGCCTATATCGACGACGTCGGTCGTCGCAAGGGGCTGATCGTTACGCTGTCGATCATGGCCAGCGGCACGATCCTGATTGTGCTGGTGCCCGGATACGAGAGCATCGGCCTGTTTGCGCCTGCGCTGGTGCTGATCGGACGGCTGTTGCAAGGCTTCTCCGCCGGTGCGGAACTGGGTGGTGTTTCGGTGTATCTGTCCGAAATCGCCACACCGGGCCGCAAAGGTTTTTTCACCGCCTGGCAGTCGGCCAGTCAACAGGTGGCGATCATCGTCGCGGCGGCGCTGGGCTACGCGTTGAACGCGTGGATGGCGCCGAGCGTGGTGGCCGATTGGGGCTGGCGGATTCCGTTTTTTGTCGGCTGCCTGATCGTGCCGTTCATCTTCCTGCTGCGCCGTAACCTGGCGGAAACCGAAGAATTCGCCGCACGCAAACACCGCCCGAGCATGAAGGAAGTGTTCCGCACCCTCGGCCAGAACTGGGGCGTGGTGCTCGGCGGCATGCTGATGGTCGCGCTGACCACCACCGCGTTCTACCTGATCACCGTGTACGCGCCGACCTTCGGCAAAACCGTGCTGCACCTGAGCACCTCCGATGCGTTGCTGGTGACTTTGCTGGTGGGCGTGTCGAACTTCTTCTGGCTGCCGATTGGCGGCATGTTGTCCGACCGCATCGGCCGGCGTCCGGTGTTGATTGCGATGTCGCTACTGGCGCTGGCCACCACTTATCCGGCGCTGTCGTACCTGGTGCAGGCACCAAGCTTCAGCCACATGTTGCTGTCGCTGTTGTGGCTGTCGTTCATCTACGGCATGTACAACGGCGCAATGATTCCGGCGCTGACCGAGATCATGCCGGTGGAAGTGCGGGTGGCCGGCTTCTCCCTCGCCTACAGTCTGGCGACCGCGATTTTCGGTGGCTTCACCCCGGCGATGTCGACCTTCCTGATCCAGTACACCGGCGACAAGGCCGCGCCGGGTTACTGGATGAGCGTCGGCGCACTGTGCGCGTTGGGCGCCACGTTGTACCTCTATCGCCGCGCAGGCGGCCGTCTGCAACCGGTTGCCGCATAAGGAGCAACACCTTGAAAAAACTGATCAATTTCACCGCCGTCGCCCTCTTCGCGTTCAGCGCACTGGCCCATGCTGAACAGCTGAACGTGATGACGTCGGGCGGTTTCACCGCCGCCTACAAAATCCTCGGCCCGAAATTCGCGGCGGCCACCGGCAACACCCTCGACACCCAGCTCGGCCCGTCGATGGGCAAGGCGCCGGAAGCGATCCCCAACCGCCTCGCCCGTGGCGAACACGCCGACGTGGTGATCATGGTCGGCTATGCCCTTGATGATCTGATCAAACAAGGCAAGGTCGACCCGGCCTCGCGGGTCGAACTGGCGGATTCGCGGATCGGTCTGGTGGTGCGTGAGGGCGCGCCGAAGCCGGACATCAGCAGCGTCGAAAGCCTGAAGAAAACCCTGCTCGACGCAACATCGGTGGCGTACTCCGACAGTGCCAGCGGCGTGTACATCGAGAAGGAGTTGTTCAACAAACTCGGTATCGAGGAGCAGCTGAAACCGAAAGCGAAGATGGTCCCGAAAGTCCCGGTCGGTTCAGTGGTTGCCACCGGCGATTATCAACTGGGCTTCCAGCAGGTCAGCGAATTGCTGCCGGTGCCGGGGGTCAGTTTTGTCGGCAAGATTCCGGAATCGGTGCAGTCGGTGACGCGTTTTGCCGCCGGCATCCCGGTCGGTGCGCAGCATCCAAAAGAGGCCAAGGCCCTGCTCGACTACCTCGCCGCGCCTGCCGCTCAGGCTGACGTACAGGCCACCGGGCTGGATTCGGTCAAGCGCTGAGCGTCGGCGGCTGGACTTTCATTTCCACCACCAGCCGTTCCAGCTCCAGTGCTGCCGGGGTCAACGTGCGACCCCGGCGCTTGATGATGCCGACACTGCGCATCACTTGCGGATCGGTCAGCGGCACCCGGGTCAGGATCGGATGATCCGGCCCGGGCATCGCCATCAGCGGCACCGCCGCCACGCCAAGCCCCGCTTCCACCAGACCAATCATCGTCGTCACATGCCGCGTCTCGCAGATGCTCTGGCGTTGCGGCACCACTCGGCTCAAGGCCTGATCGAGCAGAAACCGGTTGCCGGACGTCTTGTCCAGCGAGATGTAATCCTGCTGATAGAACTCGTCCCAGCTCACGCTGCTGCGCCCGGCCAACGGATGATCACGGCGACAGGCGACAACGTAGCACTCCTGCACAAGCGGTTCGAAATCGACTTTGGCATCCTGTGTGCCGATGAAGCTCAAACCGAAATCCGCCTCGCCATTGACCACCGCACTGAGCACGTCGTGGGCGCTGGAATCGAGGACTTTGACCTTGATGCGCGGGAATTGCCGGTGATAACGGGCGACCACGCGCGGCATGAAGTAGTACGCCGCCGACGGCACGCAGGCCACGGTGACGTGGCCCATTCGCGTCGAAGCGACTTCGCTGATGCCCAGCAACGCCACATCCAGATCATCCAGCAAACGCTCGACGCTGGGCATGAAGCCGCGCCCGGCCTGAGTCAGGCTGACTTTGCGCGTGGTGCGTTCAAAAAGCTTTACTCCGAGGGCGTCCTCAAGCTTTTCGATGCGACGGCTCAAGGCCGGTTGTGACAGGCGCACGGTGTCGGCGGCCTTGCGAAAGCTGCCCTGTTCGACCACGGCGCGAAAGGCTTGCAGGTCGTTGAGATCGAAGTTGATGGCCATGGCGGACTCGGAAAGACTGATTCGCGAAGGCTATCAATGTAACCATTTGATGCAAATTATTACAGACTTACACTGAACCCTGTAGGAGCTGCCGCAAGCTGCGATCTTTTGATCTCCGGAATCAAGATCAAAAGATCGCAGCTTGCGGCAGCTCCTACAGCGGATCTTCGATGGATCTTGAATCGTTTCAGCCTTTATCCTTGTCACCCCCGCCGTACCGCTGTCAGGAGTCAACCCATGCCCCATGAAGGCAACCTGTTACAAGCCGCTGTCGTGTTTCTGTTCGCCGCAGTGCTCACCGTGCCCTTGGCCAAACGTCTGCAACTGGGCGCGGTGCTCGGTTATCTGTTGGCGGGGGTGATCATTGGCCCGTCGGTACTCGGTCTGATCGGTAATCCGCAGAGCGTCGCGCATATTTCCGAACTGGGCGTGGTGCTGCTGTTGTTCATCATCGGCCTGGAACTGTCTCCACGGCGCTTGTGGGTGATGCGCAAGTCGGTGTTCGGCGTGGGTCTGGCGCAGGTGCTGCTGACAGCGGCGGTGATCGGCGTGCTGGCGTTGTATGTGTTCGGTCAGCCGCTGAACAGTGCAATTGTCCTCGGCCTTGGCCTGGCGCTGTCGTCCACCGCATTCGGCCTGCAGAGCCTGGCCGAGCGCAAGGAACTCACCAGCCCGCACGGGCGGCTGGCGTTTGCCATTCTGCTGTTTCAGGACATCGCCGCGATCCCGTTGATCGCGCTGGTGCCGATGCTCGCCGGCAGCGCGCATGCCACCAGCAACGCGGAAAGCCTGAATCACGGTTTGCAAGTACTCGGCGGGATCGCCGTGGTGGTGGTCGGCGGGCGTTATCTGTTGCGTCCGGTGTTCCGCGTGGTGGCGAAAACCGGTCTGCCGGAAGTGTCTACCGCCACCGCATTGCTGGTGGTGATCGGCACGGCGTGGCTGATGGATCTGGTCGGCGTGTCGATGGCCCTCGGGGCTTTCCTTGCCGGCCTGCTGCTGGCGGACTCCGAATATCGGCATGAGCTGGAAGCGCAAATCGAGCCGTTCAAGGGCTTGCTGCTCGGGCTGTTTTTCATCAGCGTCGGCATGGGCGCCAATCTCGGCCTGCTGCTCAGCGCCCCCATCACGGTGCTTGGGCTGACGCTGCTGCTGATCGGTTTGAAGTTGCCGCTGCTGTTTGTGGTCGGGCGTCTGGCCGGTGGGCTGACCAAGGTCAGTGCAATTCGCCTGGGCATCGTACTCGCCGCCGGCGGTGAATTTGCCTTTGTGGTGTTCAAGATCGAGCGCGATCAGGGCCTGTTCGAACCGCGCCTGTATGACCTGCTGGTGCTCACTATCACCCTGTCGATGGCGTTGACGCCGTTGCTGCTGTTGATCTGTGCGCGGCTGGTCAGCCCGAAAGTGCAGCCGGTGGAAGTACCGGAGAAATTCCGCGAAATCGATACCGAGGCACCGCGCGTGGTGATCGCCGGCATGGGCCGGATGGGCCAGATCGTGGCGCGGATTCTGCGGGCGCAGAACATCAAGTTCGTCGCCCTCGACACTTCAGTGGAAACCATCGAACTGTCGCGCAGTTTTGGCGGCGTACCGGTGTTCTATGGCGACCCGATGCGCCCGGAAATCCTCAATGCGGCAAAGGTTGGCGAGGCGGAATACTTCGTGATTGCCACGGACGATCCGGAGACCAACATCAAGACCGCCGAGATCGTGCGCAAGCTGTATCCGCACATGAAGATCATCGCCCGCGCACGTAACCGTCAGCACGTGCACCGCCTGGTGGATGTCGGCGCCGAGCCGATTCGTGAGACCTATTACTCCAGTCTGGAAATGAGCCGCCGCACCCTGGTCGGCCTGGGTTTGACCCAGGCCCAGGCCGATGCGCGGATCAAGCGTTTCAAACACCATGACGAACAGGTGCTGGAGGCGCAGCACGCCGTTTACGACGACGCCGCCAAAGTCCTGCAGACCGCTCAGGAAGCCCGCGCGGAACTGGCGCGGCTGTTCGAATCGGATCAACTGGAAGAAGAAGCGCGCAAGGCCTGACCTCCTTGCACAGATCCAAACTTCAGGCCGACAGCACCGACGCCTTCGCGGGCAAGCCCGCTCCCACAGGTTTTGTGAACGACCGAAAACCCTGTAGGAGCTGCCGCAGSTGCGATCTTTTGATTTTGTTTTTTAAG
>NZ_JABULD010000402.1:0-3829 GCF_014060985.1 Pseudomonas sp. MD195_PC81_125 | reverse complement strand
ACCAACCAGGCCAGTTACGCCGTGCTGCGCGCGCCGCAGGACGGCGTGGTGGCCAAGCGTTCGGTGGAAGTCGGGCAGGTGGTCGCCGCCGGACAAACCGTGTTTACCCTCGCCACCGACGGCGAGCGGGAAGTGTCGATCAGCCTCCCCGGAGCAGAGCTTCGGGCGGTTCAAGGTCGGCCAGCCAGTGACCGTTGAACTGTGGACCCAGCAGAACCAGCGCTTCGCCGGGCAGATTCGTGAGCTGTCGCCGGCGGCCGATCCGAAATCCCGTACCTTCGCCGCGCGCATCTCGTTCACCAGCGGCAAAGTCCCGGCTGAACTCGGGCAGAGCGCCCGGGTGTTCGTGCAATCGGCAGACAGTGTGCCGCTGTCAGTACCGCTTTCGGCCCTGACTGCCGAGAACGGTGCGACCTATGTCTGGGTCGTCAGCGCCAACAACACCCTGAAAAAGACCCCGGTGCGCATCGGCCCGTTCGGCGAGAAAAGTGTACCGGTGCTCGAAGGCTTGAATGCCAGCGACTGGGTAGTCGCCGCCGGGGTTCACGTATTGCTCGACGGTCAGCAGGTGCGGCCTGTGGATCGCTCCAACCGTGTGGTCAATCTGGCGGACAAGGAGTAAGTCCCGATGCGCTTCAACCTTTCCGAATGGGCGTTGCGTAATCGCCAGATCGTCCTGTTCCTGATGCTTTTGCTGGCCATCGTCGGGGCCTTGTCCTACACCAAACTCGGCCAGAGCGAAGACCCGCCGTTCACCTTCAAGGCCATGGTCATCCAGACCCGCTGGCCGGGGGCGACCGCGCAGGAAGTTTCACGGCAGGTCACCGAACGTATCGAAAAGAAACTGATGGAAACCGGCGAGTACGAGCGCATCGTGTCGTTCTCTCGCCCCGGCGAGTCGCAGGTCACCTTCATTGCCCGCGACTCGATGCACTCCAAGGAAATTCCCGACCTCTGGTATCAGGTGCGCAAGAAGGTCAGCGACATTCGCCAGACCTTGCCGCCGGGGATTCAGGGGCCGTTTTTCAACGATGAATTCGGCACCACGTTCGGCAACATTTACGCGCTGACCGGCGACGGTTTCGACTACGCGGTACTCAAGGATTATGCCGACCGCATCCAGATCCAGCTGCAGCGGGTCAAGGATGTCGGCAAGGTTGATCTGCTCGGTTTGCAGGACGAGAAAATCTGGGTCGAGCTGTCCAACGTCAAACTCGCCACCCTCGGTTTGCCACTGGCGGCGGTGCAGCAAGCGCTGGAAGAGCAGAACGCGGTGTCCACTGCGGGGTTCTTTGAAACCGGCAGCGAACGTGTGCAACTGCGGGTCTCGGGGAATTTTCAAACGGTCGAGGAGATCAAGAACTTCCCGATCCGCGTCGGTGACCGGACGTTCCGTATCTCCGATGTCGCCGATGTGCATCGCGGTTTCAACGATCCACCGGCGCCACGCATGCGCTTCATGGGTGAGGACGCCATTGGCCTCGCTGTCGCGATGAAGGACGGCGGCGACATTCTGGTGTTGGGCAAAGCGCTGGAAGGCGAGTTCTCGCGCCTGCAGAAAAACCTCCCGGCCGGCATGCAACTGCGCAAAGTCTCCGACCAACCGGCGGCGGTAAAGACCGGTGTCGGCGAGTTCGTCCAGGTGCTGGTCGAGGCGTTGGCGATCGTGTTGCTGGTGAGCTTCTTCTCTCTCGGCGTGCGCACCGGCATGGTGGTCGCGCTGACCATTCCGCTGGTGCTGGCGATGACCTTCGCCTGCATGTATTACCTGGGTATCGGTCTGCACAAAATCTCGCTCGGCGCGCTGGTGCTGGCGCTGGGCTTGCTGGTGGACGACGCGATCATCGCCGTGGAAATGATGGCGATCAAAATGGAGCAGGGTTTCGACCGGATCAAGGCCGCGAGCTATGCCTGGACCAGCACCGCGTTCCCGATGCTCACCGGTACGCTGATCACCGCCGCCGGGTTTCTGCCGATTGCCACCGCGCAGTCCGGCACCGGTGAATACACCCGTTCGATCTTCCAGGTGGTGACCATCGCCTTGCTCGCCTCATGGGTGGCAGCGGTGATGTTCGTGCCGTATCTGGGGGAAAAACTCCTGCCGGATCTGGCGAAAATTCATGCGGCCAAACACGGCACAGCTGACGGGCAAGCCGACCCGTATGGCACGCCGTTCTATCAACGGGTGCGGCGTCTGGTGGAGTGGTGCGTGGCGCATCGCAAAACCGTGATCGTGCTGACGGTGGGGCTGTTCATCGCGTCGGTGATGCTGTTCCGTTTCGTGCCGCAGCAGTTCTTCCCGGCCTCCAATCGACTGGAGTTGATGGTCGATCTGAAGTTGGCCGAAGGGGCGTCGCTGGCCAACACCACGGCCGAGGTCAAACGCCTGGAAGCAATGCTCAAGGATCACGCCGGCATCGATAACTATGTGGCGTATGTCGGCACCGGTTCGCCGCGTTTCTACCTGCCGCTGGATCAGCAACTGCCGGCGGCGAGCTTCGCCCAGTTTGTGGTATTGGCGAAAAACATCGAGGAGCGCGAGACCCTGCGCACCTGGTTGATCGAAACCCTCAACGAGCAATTCCCGGCCCTGCGCTCACGGGTGACACGTCTGGAAAACGGCCCGCCGGTCGGCTATCCGGTGCAGTTCCGTGTCACGGGTGAACACATCGACGAAGTCCGCGCGCTGGCGCGCAAAGTAGCAGCCAAGGTGCGCGAGAACCCGCACGTGGTCAACGTGCACCTGGACTGGGAAGAACCGAGCAAAGTGGTGTACCTGAACATCGATCAGGACCGCGCCCGGGCGCTCGGTGTGAGCACGGCCAATCTGGCGAAATTCCTCCAGAGCTCGCTGACTGGTTCGAGTGTCAGTCAGTACCGCGAGGACAACGAACTGATCGAGATCCTGTTGCGCGGCACGGTGCATGAGCGCACCGAGTTGTCGTTGCTGCCGAGTCTGGCGGTACCGACCGATAACGGTCGCAGTGTGGCGTTGTCGCAGATTGCCACGCTGGAGTACGGGTTTGAGGAAGGGATTATCTGGCACCGTAATCGTCTGCCCACCGTGACGGTGCGGGCGGACATTTACGGTAAAGAGCAGCCGGCGACGCTGGTGAAGCAGATCGCTCCGACGCTGGATCCGATCCGTGCCGAATTGCCTGACGGGTATCTGCTGGATGTCGGCGGCACGGTGGAGGATTCGGAGCGTGGGCAGAAGTCGGTGAATGCCGGGGTGCCGATGTTTATCGTGGTGGTGCTGACGTTGCTGATGGTGCAATTGCGTAGCTTCTCGCGCACGGCGATGGTGTTTCTGACGGCGCCGTTGGGGTTGATCGGGGTGGTGTTGTTTCTGATGGTGTTCCGTCAGCCGTTCGGGTTTGTGGCGATGCTGGGGACGATCGCGCTGTCGGGGATGATCATGCGCAACTCGGTGATTCTGGTGGATCAGATCGAGCAGGATATTGCTTCGGGGCTGACGCCTTGGGAGGCGATTATCGAGGCGACGGTGCGGCGGTTTCGGCCTATTGTCTTGACGGCTTTGGCGGCGGTGCTGGCGATGATTCCGTTGTCGCGCAGTGTGTTTTTCGGGCCGATGGCGGTGGCGATCATGGGGGGGTTGATTGTGGCTACGGCTTTGACGCTTTTTGTTTTTTGCCTGCTTTGTATGCGGCCTGGTTCCGAGTGCGTCGCGACGCTTGATGGTTTTGGACTTGGCGGCCTTTGGGCCGACCATGCTCCTGGGGTTTTGGGTGTTTATCCGTTGCTTCGGGTGTTGCGGCTGGCGGTTTCGCCCTTACGGCGAGTCACTTTTGCAGACGCCCAAAAGTAA
>NZ_JABULD010000230.1:0-11182 GCF_014060985.1 Pseudomonas sp. MD195_PC81_125 | reverse complement strand
AAAAAAAAGGGGTCTGCTGCGCAGCCCATCGGGGGATAAATCCCCTCGCCACAAAATCTATTCCATTCAAAAAAGGATCAGTTGTTACTGAGCTAGAGGTGATCTTAGAAGACGTTGATCGGGTAGTCGACAATCACACGGTATTCATCGGTGTCGGTATCGATCGCGCCGTAGCCGTTGCCGCCACGGTTGGTTGCCCATTGCAGGCGCACCGCGAGATCTTTCGCCTGGCCGCTCTGCACCACGTATTTCAGATCAAGGTCGCGCTCCCAGTGCTTGGCGTTGCGACCGTCGGCGCTGTACCACGAGGCATAGCCCTTGCTGTCCGGATCGACCTTGGTCAGGTCCACGGTGCCACGCGAATAGGAAACCGCCGACGTCAGACCCGGCAGACCGAGACCGGCGAAGTCGTAGGCGTACTTGAGCTTCCACGAGCGCTCGTTGGGGCCGTTGAAGTCCGAGTACTGCTGCGAGTTGTCGAGGTAAACGCTATCACCCTGGCTGATGTAGTCGAACGGTGTGTTGCCGTTCACGCGCTGGTACGCAGCGGTGACGCTGTGGTTGCCGATGCCGACGGTGAAATGCAGGCTGTAGGTGTTGTTGTCGATGTCGCCCAGCAGCGCGTCGCCGGTGTCCTGCGTGTGATAGAAGTGCAGGCCCGGGTTGAGGCTGACCAGATCGTTCAACTGCCACGTGTAATCCAGGTCGTAGTAGTACTGGTTCCAGATGTCCTTCAGTTCAGCGGCATACAGATTGCTGGTCAGGCCCTCGACGCCGCTCCAGGACACGCCGGCCCAGTTCAGGTGGCGGCTTTCGTCGCCCTCGGCGAGTTTGCCGTACGAGGTGCCGATGCGCTGGCGACCGCTCTGGTTGTACGGCTTGGTAAAACTGGCCTGGCCACCTTCGAACATCCAGCCGTCGAAGCTGTGGTTGGTCAGGCTGACGCCACGAAAGGTCTGCGGCAACATGCGCGATTCACCGCCGGCAATCACCGGGTTGGTGAGGAACAGGTCACCGGCCTTCAACTCGGTATCGAACGCGCGCATTTTCAACGTGCCACCTGCGGTCGAGAACGACCCCGGCGCTTTGCCATTGCCATCGCTGATCGGCAGGATGCTCGAGCCATCGGTACCGCCACCGCCGTCGAGCTTCAGCCCGAGCATGGCGTGGGCATCGATGCCGAAGCCGACCGTGCCTTCGGTATAACCCGACTGGAAGATCCCGAGAAAACCCTGACCCCACTCGATGTTATCGTCCGTCTGCTGCAGGCGATTGCGATTCATGTAGTAGTTGCGAGCGTTGAGGTTGAGGCTCGAGCCGTCGACGAAACCTTCCCTGGCGGCTTCGTCGGCATGGGCGGCGGGGGCAATCGTTGCGGCAATTGCAATGAACAGCGGGGTGAAGCTGACTGGGTAACGCACTTGCGATGGAGCTCCTTGGGTCAACTGACACTTCAATGTCTTGAGGTGCGGGATGTTTCTTGTTGTTACAGACGAACCAAACGGCTTTCAGACCACAACGAAAAAAGGCCGCTGAAAAGGCAGCGGCCTGGAAGGACGACGGTTGAACGGGAAGAGCCAAACAACCGCGTCGAGGGAAATGTTTCGCGGTGCGCGACTCAGCTGTCTTTCTCAGCCGCTTGAGCCTGGGAAGTGGCGGCCTGTGGGGCTTGCGAGGCGTCTTGCGACTTGGCCATCACTTCTGCCTGAGATTGCTCGAACGCGTGAGCGCGAGCAGCATTCTGCGCGACGAACGCCTGCGATTCTTCAGCCATCGCCATTGGCGACAGGATCAATGAGGACAAAACGAAAGCGCTGGCAATACCCATACTGTTGGACATCTTGAAAACCTTCTTGCTTGGCAAGTGCTGTTTGGTGCGGGCAAAGATAAGGTTGCCGAGCGTTGGGAAACAGCGTGATTTTCATAAATGACTGTTACAGCAAAAGCAAAGATCAACCACGGGTGAACGCCATTCCCTGTGGCGAGGGGATTCATCCCCGATGGGCTGCGAAGCAGCCCTCAATCCTTTGTACTGGTTGTGTCAGGAAGATCGCGATTGCTGATTTTGGGGTCGCTTCGCAACCCATCGGGGATGAATCCCCTCGCCACAGGGGACTTTAACCAGCGATTAAACGGGGAGGTGAATCCCGAAGGTATTCATCCCCCGATCACTGCGCACAAACACATCCCCACCGTGCATCAGCGCAATCGCCTTGACGATCGCCAGCCCCAATCCATGGTTGTTGCCGCTGTTGCTGCGCGAGGCATCGACCCGGTAGAAGCGCTCGAACAGTCGCGGCAAATGCTCGCTGGCAATCGGCGATCCCGGGTTGGCCACACCGATGCTGACCTGATGTTCCTCAACCTCGATCCGCACTTCGATCACCTTGCCGGGATCGGTGTGCTGCACGGCGTTGCTCAGCAGATTGATCAATGCCCGGCGCAGATGTGCGATCTCGATCCGCACCTGCGCGTCGCCACTGACGTGTACCTGCACCTGCGCGTCTTCAAGGATGAAATCCAGATACTCGAGCGTAGTCGCGACTTCATCGGCCAGCGACGTAGATGTCAGTTTGGTCGCCTTGCTGCCTTGGTCGGCGCTGGCGAGGAACAACATGTCATTGATGATCGAACGCAGGCGCTCCAGCTCCTCAAGATTCGACTGCAGCACTTCGAAGTAATGTTCGGCGGAGCGTCCGCGCGTCAATGCGACCTGGGTCTGGCCAATCAGGTTGGTCAGCGGCGAGCGCAGTTCATGGGCGACGTCGGCGTTGAACGATTCCAGCCGCGAGTAGGCCTGTTCGACCCGCTCCAGCGTGGAGTTGAACGAATCGACAAACTGCTCAAGCTCCGGCGGCAATGGCGACATCCGCAAGCGTCCAGCCCGTAGGGGAGGCGCGAGGCGCTGGGCTTCATCCGACAGTTTGATCAACGGCTTGAGGCCGATTCGCGCGACCCAGTACCCCAGCGCCGAGGCCATCAGCACACCGACAATCGCGAGGCTGACGAGAGCGATCAACAACTTGTGTTGGGTCTCGTGGAACGTTTCGGTGTCGATGCCGATCATGAACCGCAGCGGCGGGCGCTGGTCCTTGGCCGGTAACTCGGTCAGCAGCACTTTCAGCGGATAAGGATGTTCAGGCAACTGCAGATCATGCATGCCGGTCGGGCCTTGGGCGAAGGCGCGGATTTGCGCGTCCGGCGCGCCGTACTCGTACCCGGGATCAGCGCTGACCACCCAGAAACGAATGCGTTTGTCTTCCTCGCCGAGCAGCTTGAGCTTGGCGTTGATCTTCACCCAATGCTCGGGTGTGCCATAACGATTGAGCGCCGATTCAAGCACGCTGTAACGCGCATCAAGCTCGGCTTCCGGGAGCAGGCCAAGGCCCTTGTCGACCTGCTGATACAGTGCGCCGCCGATCAACAGAAACACCAGCAGCGCCACCAGCGTAAACATCCCGCTTAAACGCAGGGCAATCGAATTACTGGACACCACGGCTCTCCAGCACATAACCCATGCCACGAATCGTGTGCAGCAGTTTCTCGTCGAACGGCCCGTCGAGCTTGGCCCGCAGCCGTTTGATCGCGACTTCGACGACGTTCGCATCGCTGTCGAAATTGATGTCCCAGACCATCTCGGCAATCGCGGTTTTCGAGAGGATTTCGCCTTGCCGCCGCGCCAGCACGCTGAGCAGCGAGAATTCTTTCGCGGTCAGGTCCAGCCGGGTGCCGGCACGGGTGGCCTTGCGGCTGATCAGATCGATCCACAGGTCGGCGATGCTCACTTGCACCGGTTCATGGCCACCGCTGCGTCGGGTCAGCGCTTGCAGGCGGGCCACCAGTTCGAGGAAGGAAAACGGCTTGCCGAGGTAATCGTCGGCGCCGTCGCGCAGGCCTTTGATCCGATCCTCGACGCGCTCGCGGGCGGTGAGCATGATCACCGGGGTCTGCTTGCGCGCACGCAATGCGCGCAGCACGCCGAAGCCATCCAGGCCCGGTAGCATTACGTCGAGGACGATCACCGCGTAGTCGCTCTCCAGCGCCAGGTGCAGGCCTTCGACGCCGTCGCGGGCCAGGTCCACGGTGTAACCCTGTTCCGTCAGACCGCGGTGCAGATAGTCCGCGGTTTTTTCCTCGTCTTCGATAATCAGAACGCGCATGACCGCCTCAGTCTGTAGTCGCCAATGCCTTCGTAGGCATTGGTTTGGGCCTGTGGAACAGCCGCTCAAGCCACAAGTATATGACCGGCGTGGTAAACAGCGTCAGCATCTGGCTGACCAGCAAGCCGCCCACCACCGCGATCCCCAGCGGCTGGCGCAGTTCGGCGCCGGTGCCATAACCGAGCATCAGCGGCAGGGCACCCAGCAGGGCGGCGAGGGTGGTCATGATGATCGGCCGGAATCGCGTCAGGCACGCCTCGTAAATCGCATCCTGCGGCGGCAAGCCGCGATTGCGCTGCGCCTCGAGGGCAAAGTCGATCATCAGGATGCCGTTCTTTTTGACGATACCGATCAGCAACACCAAGCCGATCAACGCCATGATCGAGAAGTCCTGGCCGCAGATCCACAGCATGATCACCGCACCGAGACCGGCTGCCGGCAGGGTCGAGATGATCGTCAGCGGATGCACAAAGCTCTCATAAAGCACGCCGAGAATGATGTACACCGCCACCAGCGCCGCGAGAATCAGCCACGGCTGACTGGCCAGCGAACTCTGGAACGCCTGCGCCGCGCCTTGGAAGTTGCCGCTGATCGCGGTCGGCATGCCGATTTCGGCCTTGGCCTGATTGAGCAGAATCACCGCATCACCCAACGCCACGCCGGGCGCCAGGTTGAACGACAGGTTGGCGGCGGGGAACATGCCGTCATGAGCAATCGACAGCGGGCCGATGGTCGGCGCATCGAATTTGGCCAGCGCCGACAGCGGCACCATCTCGCCGCTCAACGGCGAGCGCAGGTAGAAATAATTGAGGCTTTCGGCCTTGCCGCGTTGCTTGGTGTCCAGTTCCAGAATCACGTTGTACTGATTGACCTGGGTCTGAAATTCGTTGATCTGGCGCTGGCCGAACGCATCGTACAGCGCTTCGTCGACGTCACTGGCGGTCAGGCCGAAACGCGCGGCGGCACTGCGGTCGATGCTGATGTGGGTGATGCTGCCGCCCAGTTGCAGGTCGTTGGAAATGTCGCGGAACGCCGGGTTGCTGCGCAGCTTTTCCGTCAGACGCTGGGTCCAGGTGGCGAGGGTCGCGCCATCGTTGCTCTTGAGCACGTATTGGTACTGCGCGCGGCTCGGGCCGGAGCTGAGGTTGATGTCCTGACCGGCGCGCAGGTACAGGACGATGCCCGGGACTTTCATCAGTTGCGGACGAATCCGGTCGATGAACTGGCTGGCCGAGACGTCGCGGTCACCGCGTTTTTTCAGGGCAATCCAGAAGCGGCCGTTTGCGATGGTCTGGTTGCTGCCGGACACACCGACCGAGTGCGAGAACGCCTGAACGGCCGGATCGGCGGCGACGATTTCGGCCATAGCCAAGTGTTTTTTTCACCATGTCGCCGTAGGAAATATCCGCAGCGGCTTCGGTGGTGCCGAGGACAAACCCGGTGTCCTGCACCGGGAAGAATCCCTTGGGGATAAAGATGTAACCGGCAATCGCCAGTGCCAGCGACAGGCCGAACACGCCGATCATCAGTTTCTGGTGGGCGAGGGCGCGGCGCAGACCTTTTTCGTACCAGGCCAGCAAGCGTTCGCTGAAGCCCGGTTTGTCGTGGGCGTGGTGCACCGGTTTGCGCATGAACAGCGCTGCCAGCGTCGGCGCGAGGGTCAGCGACACCACCACCGAAATCAGAATGGTCGAGGTCGCGGTCAGGGCGAATTCCTTGAACAGCCGCCCGACCACACCGCCCATGAACAGCAGCGGAATAAACGCTGCCACCAGCGAGAAACTGATCGACACCACGGTAAAGCCGATCTCGCCGGCACCTTTGACCGCCGCTTCGCGCATGCTGTCGCCGGCCTCCAGATGCCGGTGGATGTTCTCCACCACCACAATCGCATCGTCCACGACAAACCCGACCGCGACGACGATCGCCACCAGCGTCAGGTTGTTCAGGCTGAATCCCAGCAGGTACATCAGGGCGAAACTGGCGGTCAGCGATACACCGAGCACCGCCGACACAATCATCGTCGCCGACAACTGGCGCAGGAACAGCGCCATCACCGCCACCACCAGCAGGATCGCGATCAACAGGGTGATCTCGACTTCATGCAGCGAGGCGCGAATGGTCTGGGTGCGGTCGATCAGGGTTTTTACCTGCACCGAGGCCGGGAGCATGGCTTCGAGGCCGGGCAGGGCGGCTTGAATGCGGTCGACGGTTTCGACGATGTTCGCGCCGGGCTGGCGCGAGATCACCAGGTTCACCCCGGGTTGATCACCGGCCCAGGCTTGCACGTAGGCATCTTCCGAACCGTTGACGACTTTGGCGACATCCCGCAGGTGAACCGGGGCGCCGTCCTTGTAGGAAACGATGAGTTGGCTGTAGTCCTCGGGTTTGAACAACTGATCGTTGGTCGACAGCGTCGAGATGCTCGATTCGCCGTACAACGCACCTTTGGCAAGGTTGAGGCTGGTCTGCTGGATCGCCAGACGAATGTCGGCCAGGGTCAGGCCGATGGCCGCCAGTTTGTCGGCCGAGGCTTGCACGCGAATCGCCGGACGTTGCTGACCGGTGATGTTGATTTGTCCTACGCCGTCGATCTGACTGATCTGACGCGAGAGCAGGGTTTCCACCAGGTCGCTGAGTTCGGTGCCGGGCATTTGCGTCGAGCTGACGCTTAAGATCAGCACCGGGCTGTCGGCCGGGTTGACCTTCTTCCACGTCGGCAGGGTCGGCATGTCCTTGGGCAGTTTGCCGGCGGCGGTGTTGATCGCCGCCTGGACTTCCTGGGCGGCGGTGTCGATGCTCTTGTCGAGGGTGAATTGCAGGGTCAGCAGACTGGAGCCGAGCGCACTGCTGGAGGTCATCTGGGTCATGCCGGGGATGGCGCTGAATTGTACCTCCAGCGGCGTGGCCACGGACGAGGCCATGGTGTCGGGGCTGGCGCCAGGCAACTGCGCCGAGACCTGAATTGTCGGAAATTCCGCTTCCGGCAGTGGGGCAATCGGCAGGCGCGGGAAGGCAATCACCCCGACCAGCACCAGCGCGATGGTCAGCAGAATGGTCGCGACCGGGTGATCGATGCACCAGGTGGAGACGCCTGTGTGCTGCTTCATGGCTTGGGCTCCGCTTGCACCACCTGCGGCGGCTCGCTCATGACCTGCACGGTAGAGCCGGGTTTGAGCCGTGACTGGCCGTCGCTGACCAATTGATCACCAGCCTTCACGCCTTTGATGATGTCCTGGCCGCTGCCTTGATAAACCATCTGCACCTGCACGGCTTCGACCTTGTCGCCGTTCACGCGATAGACGAAGTGTTGATCGAGACCGCGCTGGACGACGGTGGGCGGTACCACCAGCGCATCCTTGTCCAGCGCCGTCTGAATTTTTACCGTCACCAGCAGGCCCGGCCAGAGTTTCTGGCTGGCGTTGTCGAACTCGGCCTTGGCGCGGATGGTGCCGGTGTTGGCGTTGATCTGGTTGTCGATCAGGGTCAGGTGACCTTCGCCGAGCAGGTTGCCGGTTTCACCGTCGGTGTCGGCGCCGATGTAGGCCTTGACCTGTGCGTGCTGCGGATCGTTGATCAGGCCCTGCAGGGTCGGCAGCATTTGCTGCGGCAGCGAGAATTCCACGGCGATCGGGTCGATCTGGGTCACGGTGAACAGGCCGGCGGTGTCGGTCATGCGCAGGAAGTTGCCTTCGTCGACGGTGCGAATACCGACGCGGCCGGTGACCGGGGAGCGGATCTGCGTGTAAGAAAGTTGTACCTGCGCCGCGTCGATCGAGGCCTGGTTGCCTTGGGCGGTGGCTTTGAGTTGGTTGACCAGTGCTTGTTGCTGGTCGTAGGTCTGTTTCGAGATTCCGTCGTCGACGCTGAGCAGTTTGTAGCGCTTGAGGTTGACCAGGGCGACTTGCAGTTGCGCCTGGCTTTCGCCCAGTTGCGCGCGGGCCTGGTCGAGGCTGGCGCGGATCGAGCGGTCGTCGATGGTGGCCAGCAGGTCGCCGGCTTTGACCAGTTGGCCTTCCTTGACGAGGATTTTGGTGAGGATGCCGTCGACTTGTGGGCGCACTACGACGCTGTGTAATGAGAGTACGGAGCCGATGCCGCTGGTGTAGCGGGGGACGTCTTTTTTCGCTGACGGTGACGACGCGGACCGGGATGGCGGTTGGGATGGCCAGTTTGGTCGGGGTGGGTTTCATTGCCCACCATGTGCCTGCGGCGGCCAGGGCGATCACTAGGGCTAGCAGGGCTTGGTTTTTCTTGATTCGCATGAAATGGGGCGCCAAGGGCTGGAGTTTGGGCAGGTTGGGTCTTTATAAACTTGTTTGGGGGTCAGGAGGGTGACGGCTGGCTGTCAGCGCTGTCAGTTTCGCCGGGGTGTATATCCGTTTCTGCGAGTGTTGCTGATTAGGGTTTCGCCCTTACGGCGAGTCACTTTTGACAAAACGCCTCAAAAGTAACCAAAAAACGCTTGCTCCTACGTTCGGCCCGCTCGCTGGGGCTCGGGGTCCCTTCGCTCCGGGATTGATCCGGGCGCAGCGCCTACGGTTTGCTTCGCTGCACCTCCTCTCGCTGTGTTTGGCTGCGCCAAACGGTCGCTGCGCTCCCACGCCCGGATCAATCCCTCCGCTCAGCCTTCCGATGTCGCCCGTGGATCAAGATCAAGAGCTGCAGCCGAGCTAACGCTCATCCTGTTGAGTGGGGCGGCATGCGCCGCGTGCGGGTTGTGCTTGTTTTCCCTGTAGGAGCTGCCGCAGGCTGCGATCTTTTGATCTTGCTTTTGCTTTTGCTCTTTTGTGGGAGCTGGCTTGCCAGCTGACCAATCTCTGGCGGGTGTACTCGGTCCACCTGTGGGAGCGAGCCTGCTCGCGAAGAAGGCCTGACAGCCGCTGCAAATCTCCAGGTGCCGAGTCCGGGCGCGCAGGTATACTGCGCGCCTTCGCGGCTCACTGTTCGGGCCGGACTTTTTGCTTTGCGGAGCTTTTTATGACTTCCCCGATCCAACCGCCGGTTGACGACGCTGTGAGCGATGTCCCGGCCGAGCTGACTGACGCCAGCGAGACCAAACCCGAGATCCCGGCGTTCAAGTTTCCGTTCAAACCGGGTGAACTGGCGGCCGCCAAGGGTTCGAATCAGCCGTGGTACAAGAACGGCGCCAAGAATGGCCACACCAAGACCCCGGGCATGGCCCCGCCGGGTACCCGCCGTTCGATGGGCAAGCGCTGAGTTTCATCCCGCCTTCAGCCATCGACTGCGATTTTCCGTCGCAGTGATGGCTAAGTGCTCATCCCCTGAGCCAGATCAACATTTGACCAATTGGTGCGCTTAGAGTCAGCAGCCCTGCCGACTCTTCCCATAAAACGAGCGCGCTTTCCATGAAGATCAATCTCCCGGTAACCGGCCGTAGCGTCGATGTGGCGCTGGATGCGAACATTCTTTCGACCACCGATCTGACCAGCGCGATCACTTACGCCAACGACGATTTCATTCAGATCAGCGGTTATAGCCGCGACGAATTGCTCGGCACTCCACACAACCTGTTGCGCCATCCGGACATGCCGGCGCAGGCGTTTGCCCATATGTGGCAGACGCTCAAGAGCGGTCGTTCGTGGATGGGGCTGGTGAAGAATCGTTGCAAAAATGGCGACCATTATTGGGTCAGCGCCTATGTCACGCCGGTCACGCAGAACGGCGTGGCGGTGGAGTATCAGTCGGTGCGCACCCGGCCTGATCCGCGGTGGGTGGCCGCGGCGGAGCGGGTTTATGCGCAGTTGCGTGGCGACGTGAAGGGACGGCGGCCGCTGCTCAGGTTAGGTTTGCGCGGCCGGATCACGGCGTTGGCCAGTGCGTTGCTGGGTCTGGTGTTGGGGATCGAGGCCTGGTTGCGTCCGGAGTCGGCGTGGATCGATGGCACGGCATTAGTCGTCGGCAGCAGTGTTTGTGCATTAGGCGTGCGCTGGATTCTGCGTCCGCTGGAACGGCTGAGCGAGCGGGCGCGGCAGGTTGCGGACAATCCGTTGAGCCAGGGCATTTACACCGGGCGCGGCGATGAGTTCGGCCAGATCGAGTTTGCCCTGCAGATGCTCGAAGCCCAGGTCGGCGCGGTGGTCGGGCGTATGGGTGACGCATCGCAACAGTTGGCCGGGCATGCGGCGCAACTGGTTGATCATCTGCAAATAAGCCACAGCAGTTCGCTGGCGCAGCAGGCGGAAACCGATCAGGTGGCGGCAGCGATTCACCAAATGGCCGCGAGTGTCGCGCAGGTCGCCAGCCATGCGCAGCAGGCGTCGGTGGCGGCGGACCTGGCCGATACGGAAACCCGTGAAGGGCATTGGCTGGTCGGTGAAAGTCGCAGTGCGGTGTTGCGTCTGGCCGAGGAATTGCGGCGGGCGACCGAGGTGATCCATCAGCTCGAAGGCCATAGCAGCGAGATTTCCGGGGTGCTGGAGGTGATCCGCAGCATCGCCGAGCAGACCAATCTGCTGGCGCTTAACGCGGCGATCGAAGCGGCGCGCGCGGGTGATGCCGGGCGCGGTTTTGCAGTGGTGGCTGATGAAGTGCGCGGGTTGGCGCGGCGCACGCAGCAATCGACCAACGAGATTCAACGAATGATCAGCACCTTGCAAAACGGCGCGCGCGATGCGGTGCTGGTGATGCAGCAAAGCAGTGAGCATGTGGATAACAGCGTCGAACAGGCACAGCGTGCGGCGCGGGCGCTGGACGGGATCAGCGAGCGGGTCGAGCAGATCACCGAAATGAGCCTGCAGATTGCCGCAGCGGTGGAGCAGCAGAGCGCGGTGAGCGAAGACATCCATCGCAATATCGTCAGCATTCGCAGGGCGTCCGAATTGACGGTGGATGAGGGGCGGCTGAGTCAGCGCAACTCTGAGGATGTGGCGGGGTTGGGCGGGGGTACTTGGCGCTTGCTGGCGCGGGAGTTCTGGGGGCGGCGACAGGTTCGGGATTGAGGTTGCCTGGGCCAGCCTCTTCGCGAGCAGGCTCGCTCCCACATTTGAAATGCAATCCAT